>CAISGS010000400.1 GCA_903884915.1 uncultured Caulobacteraceae bacterium
ACCATTCTTGGGGGAATATATCGGATTCTAACCAAATGTCGCTGCAATGGTTTATTACGGGTTGAGGCGGCCCTCGTGACTTTACCATCAGTGACCGCTTACGCGATTTTGGAGACCGCCCTATGAAACTGCTTCCAGATCGTGCCCCTGTTCCGACGAGGCGCCAGGTGATCGGGGCCATGCCCGCCGCTCTGGCCTTGATGGGCAGTACGGCTGCCGCTGCGGTCACCGTGACAAACAATCCGAGCGCCTTTGGAGCTTTTCGCTGGCGGGCAGGGTTGCCGGAATTTGTCTATAAGGGGGTCGGTGAGGCCCCGGCCCGTCACTTCCATATGATTGGCAATCGCCGCATCAAGATGCAGGTCTCGCAGCGCGGGGAGGTCGGGCTCTATGACCCCCATGAGGCTATGCGCTGGCTGATCGCGCCTCAGGCCGGCGGTACGGGCGGCCATTCGCAGATCACCGAAGACGCTGCTGAGGCTGGATCCGCGCTGATCTGGGGCTCGACCTTTGGGCTCTGGCCTCAGGGACCGGCCCCTGAGCGCATCTTTGGCGTTAACCGCTTTGAGATCGCCGCGAGCCAACATGGCCTTACCCTGCGCCGAACCGTACGGATGCCCGAGGGGGAGGCCCCCTATCTGTTGATCAAGGTGGACCTCAGCCTTGACGCCTCCAGCGCCGCAAGGTCGGTGACCCACTCCGAAATCTGGCCCCTAGAACCGCGCTTCTTGAAGACCTTTCAAGGCGAAAAGGCGCGGGAGGCGGCGACGGCGGGGGTCACCTATCAGATCGTAAAGTCTGCCAACGCCATCGCAGCGCGCGAGGATTTTGGAACGACCCCGGGGACCAATGGTACCCCAAAGGCGCTCAGCCTCCAAGCCCACGCGCCCCTGTCGGCCTCAACCGAGATGGTGGCGCTTAAGTCAGAGGGGCGGGTCCACCCCAGTCTCTGCGCTCAGACCTCTGTTGCCCTTCAGCCCGGACAGACCCGAAGTCTCTATTTCACCCTCAGCCTGGAGGGCTTTTTGCCTGATCAGCCCGTGCCTGTTCTCTTTTCTGAATCGGATAGGGTGATGCGCCGCCGATTGCCGACCGCGCACAGTGCTCTGGCCCCTCAGGCGGCGTTGGAGATCCCGTGGCATGGGGCCGCTCTGGTCGCAGGCCTTTCGACCGATCAGGGACTTCCCGGCCATAGTCTTAATCAAGGCGGCATCTATGCCTATGGATTGGGGTCCAATGCCTCTGCCCGCGATAGTCTTCAGCACGCCTTGCCGCTGGTCTATTTCGAGCCGGAGCTGGCCCTGTCGGTCCTGAAAAACACCTGCGCTTGGGGCAGTCCCGACGGTGATCTGCCCTACGCGCTGAAGGATGATAAGTCGCCCTATACCAGTCTGCTGCGCCCCTCCGATCTCAATCTATGGGCCCTCTGGTTGGCGACCGAATATGCAGCAGCGACCAACGATCTGGCGGCCTTTACTGCGCCTCAACCCTACCATCCGGTCTATGGCGCATTGCCCGTCACGCTAAAGGCCCATCTCATCCAGCAGTTTCGGTTCTTTGTCGACAAGGTGGGCCGAGGCGAGCGCGGTCATGTCCGCATCCTCAATGCCGACTGGAACGATATGGCCTTGGGTCCTGCGACCGCCACCAACCGGCAAGAGCGTGAGGCCATGATCTTGTCGGGCAGTTCGGTCCTCAACTCGGCCATGGCCAGCTATGTCCTGAAGATCTTTGCGGGATTGATGACGCGGTTGGGGGAGGGGGGCGTCGCCGACGAGGCAAGGAGCCAAGCCTTGGACCTCAAGCTCAAGGTGGCTGAGGCTTGGAATGGCCGCTTTTTCGACCGCGCCTATCGGCCCGGCGGCGGTGTGATGGGCCGCGACCGGTGCTGGCTCGAGGTTCAGCCCTGGGCCATCCTGTGCGGTGCCGCAACCCGCGAGCAGGCCAAGGCCTTGCTCAAACTGATCGACGAGGGCCATCGCCGGGACAGCCCGCTTGGGGCGCGGATCATCTGGCCTCCAGATCCCAAGGCTTCACGCCCAGGCGAGGGGACGATCGGCGGCATCTGGTATTCGATCAATATGACCCTGATCTGGGCCGCAGTCTCTATCGACCCGAACATGGCTTGGAATGAGTGGCGGCGCATGAGTCTGCAGGCCCATCAACAGGCCTATCCGACCATCTTTGAAGGCACTCTGGCTGGCCCCGACAGTTGGAACGCCCCAGAAGCCTCCCGTCCCGGACACACCTGGGCCACGCCAGCCTTTGCGATGCAGGATTACCCGGTCTCGAACATGCACGCCCACGCCCAGCCGATCTTGGCCTATTTGCGCCTCTTAGGCGTCTGTCCGAGTCAGACGGGCCATCTTAGCCCTCAAGGCGCTAAGGCCGCGAGGGACGGACGGTTTGACAGCCAGACCTTCCACGTCGGTTCAGTTTAGAAGGCGCCTAACGTTGCCGCTTCATTTCTTTAGGGCTGAACAATCGAAAACGTCATCCTTACCCCCTGCAGCGTGATATAGCGTTCGCTTCCAGTAGACATTGGCCGCGGTTGTTGCGACAGGTGGCCATATTTGACGGTCCCCCAATAATTCCTCCGGTCTCAATGTGAGTACCCGGCCTTCATCTGCCGGGGTTAACCCCGGCAGATGAAGCAAATTCGGGCGGTGTCATCCAGCCCAGGGATGTGTGAGGACGGACCTCATTATAGTCTTGTGTCCACACCTCAATCTTGCTTCGAGCGTCGTCCAAAGACAAAAATCCGTTTGCATTCAAACACTCATCTCGTAGGCGGCCGTTGAAGCTTTCGATGTAGGCGTTGTGTCCTTAGGCATGCTTGGCATTGAGAAGTCGAGCGTCACGTCGTTGACGTAGACCCATAGGTCACGGGTCTTAGAGATGAACTCCGGGCAGGATTGATCCCAGCATATTTCGCTACGCCATATAGCGTAAGGCTTTTAGGCCTGTCCTGATGGCTATTTTGTACTCAGAGCGGAACGTGAGCGAAACATTGGGTCCTTGGCTCCCAATGTCCCAAATTAGGTACGATTTGCCTCATTCGCCGTCTGGGCTTCGAACGGTCTGATTGGATTGAACAATCCAGATCTTCGAGGCCGTGAGATGAACCGCTTTTACCCCAAGGGGGCTCTCAAATAACTGTCTCTTGACAGTGCACACCATACGCACGCCTGCGGCCAGTGTAAGTTATTGTTATTCAACAAGAATAAAAGTGCGGAGGGGGAGAGGCACTAATGCCTCCACCTATTGATTTTTCCAATTATTGTATATAAATCATATATTTAAAGAGAGGTAGATCTACCTCTCCCTTGTTAGGGGATCGTTTCAAAATGCCATCAGCAATGCCGCGGATACAGTGCCACGTTATGCCTGTCACAAAGGCTTGCCTTCATCAGATGTCTGCGGATCAAGGCATGACCTATGGTCAGATCATCGACGAGGCGATCGCCCAGTACAATGTTGATCGCAAGTCATGGGTCGCCCACCAAGCGGGCTACCAGACCCTCTTGGGCACAGCAGTGATGCTGGCTTTGGCTCGCAAGTCCTTGACTACGGAAGAACTCAGAGACGCGCGCAAGACCGCCGAGCAGGCCGCTGTGCTTCTGTTCGGCCCCTTGGGCAAACGCCCCTTTGACGTCGATGTGAGCCCCCCGACAGACGAGCGCCTTTTGGCCCTTTTCGAGGCCCTGTCTTAGTCCTATAAATCCCTACCTCTTGGAATGTCCCTCGCCATTACGTGTCCTCTTTTAAGGATCACTTGATGGCTAAATCTTCTTCTGATGCTTTCAGCGCGTTTGTTCGCGGCGGGCAGATCCTAGGCCATGCCTTGGTCATGGCTGGCCAAGAGGCCAAGCGATATCTGTTCTTCGTCCTTTGTTGGGGCGTGGTCTGTATCGTCATTGTTAATCTGCGTGCGCCGGACGACATGCAGACCTTCGGGGCCTTGGCCCTGGTAGCTGATCTGCTCCATTGGATGGGTCCGCCTTTCCCGCAACATCTCAATGTGCCAACGCCAGGGCTAAGACCCCTGAGCTATCCGGTAACGCTAGTGCCGCACCTAAGCTGGGTCGAACCTCTGGCCTATGGCTATCGCCGCCTTGTGTTTTTAGGTGCGCTTTTGTGGCTGGTCGGTGATCTCATCATCCTGACCTTGATGGCCTTCTGGTACACCCATATGGGCCGCGAGAAGCTGGCGACCACGCAGACGCGTGGCCAGTTGATCGTCCCAGCCCGGGCCCTCATCGCGCAGATCAACCTCTTCAATCGCGAGGAGGCCAAGACCAAGGGCAGGCCCGAACATCTGCCTGCCAAACTGGTGGGCGTGCCCTATCCCTTTGAGGGGGAGTTTGAGCACACCTTGATCACCGGCAGCCCAGGCTCTGGCAAGTCGGTCGCGATCCATAAGCTCATCGCCTCGATCCGCGAACGCGGCGACCGGGCCGTGATCTATGACCCAGAGCTGGAATATACCGCCCAGCATTTTAACCCAGACACCGACATGATCCTCAATCCCTTCGATGAGCGTTCAGTGTCTTGGTCGCCCTTCTATGATGCAACCGACCATGTCGAGTGGGACCGTCTAGCCCATGGGCTCTTTAAGGATCCAAGGGGAGGCGACCCCTATTGGACCAATGTGGCCAGATCAGTCTTCACCTGGACCTGCTTCATGCTCAAGCAGCGCGACCGGATCGTGACCCTTGAGACGGCCTTGAACTATCTGTTCGGCCCCTCTGATCGGCTGCTGGTCCTCTTAGAGGGAACACCCGCCCATAAGCATCTTGAGCGCAGCGGCGGGCCACGTGTGGCCTCGATTGAATCGGTTCTGGTCGAGGGCGTCTCGCCGCTCATCTATCTCTTAGGGGAGGGCGAAGCCTTCTCTATCCGGCGCTGGGTCAATCAAGACCGGCGCTCGCCGGGCATCCTCTTTCTCTCCGCGCCTGAGACCCATGCCGATACCTTGCGGCCCCTCTTAGGCTTTTGGTCTGAGATCGTGGTCAGCGCGCTCTTGTCTCGTAAGGCCGAAGGGGTGGGGCTTCATCCGACCTGGGTGGTGCTGGATGAGTTCCCCTCGCTTGGCCGGATTGATGAGCTGGCCAAGGGCCCCAACCGGGTTCGCAAATATGGCGGGGCCATGGTGCTTGGGATGCAGCAGATCTCTCAGGTTCAAGAGATCTACGGCAAGGACATGGCCCGCACGATCATGGGCCAATGTCTAAATAAGCTCGTCCTTCGCTGCGGCGATAGCGAGACCGCCCAGACCATGAGCGACATCCTTGGTGAGCGGATTATGAACCGCTCGACCGAGAACACCTCTTACGGAGCCAACAGCCTCAGAGACGGGGTCAGCATCTCGCAGCGCCAAGATAAGGAGGCGGTCTATCTGCCGACCGACTTGATGAACTTGCCGTCCTTGCAAGGGGTCATTCGGGTCACCAACAAGCGCAAATCTGGTCCCTTCCCGATCGCTCCAATCAGCTTTGTTCCAGACCCTTTGCAAACAGTGGCTCCGGGGTTTGTACCGCGCTTAGGTCCTGATCCCGTGACAGCCTTTATCCTGCGGGCAAAACGCGAGGCGCAGCCCATGCCGCCGAAAAAAAGGCGCAGATCAAACGCGGCTCAATCTGAACCGCCTGAAGCGCCAGATGGGGGTGCCTCTTCAGGTGAGCGCGAGGAGCCAAGCTCAACCTTGCCCGAGCCCGCGCCAAAGCCAATGGCCAAGAAAGCTTCGCCCAATGACCTTTGGAAGGACATCTGACCATGTTGTCCGTCAGCACCATCGGCAGTTCATCAGGCGCGGCCAGCTATTACGGTAAGGATGACTATTACGTCACCGGGGAGGCCGAC
>CAISGS010000401.1 GCA_903884915.1 uncultured Caulobacteraceae bacterium
CCACCCAAGACCGGTTCAAACCCCTCACCCGGCGGCGTATCGGCCAAGACGTGTACGACAGTCGCCCCCGCAAATAGCCGCGTTGAGATAACCTCATGATCCTTTCGGACCGCCTCAAGGTTTTGGCGATTGATAGTCTTTTTCCAGACCCGGCCCTTGAGGCTGTCAATTAGACCAAGGGGCGCGCCTTGGCTTAGGATGCGGCCTTCAGCCAAAATAGCCATCGACGGGCAAAGGTCGGCGACATCTTCAACAATGTGGGTCGATAGGATGACCACGACATTTTCTCCGATCTCAGCCAAGAGGTTGAGGAACCGGTTTCGTTCTTCCGGATCGAGGCCATCCGTCGGCTCGTCGACAATAATCAGGCGCGGATCACCGATCAGGGCCTGAGCAATACCAAAGCGCTGGCGCATCCCCCCTGAAAATCCTGCCAAGGCCTTGTGACGCACGGCCCAAAGATTGACCTGATTAAGAAGGGCCTCAACGGTCTCCTTACGCGCGGCCGGCTGGGCCACACCCTTCAGAACGGCCATGTGATCGAGCATGTCATAGGCCGACACGCGGGGATAAACACCAAAGTCTTGGGGCAGGTACCCCAACTGACGGCGCAGAGCCTCTGGATCGGCCAGAACATCGATCTCATCAAAGCGCAGATGGCCAGATGTGGGGGTCTGCAATGTGGCGATAGTCCGCATCAAGGTCGACTTGCCCGCGCCATTGGGACCGAGCAGGCCGAACATGCCGTTAGGAATGACCAGATCGATACCGCGCAGGGCATGGGCACCATTGGGATAGACGTGGTTCAAATTCTCGATGATCAACATGGTCAAGGGTCCTGTCGGCCGGTCCCGACCTATTGCAGTCAAGACATTCGCGCCACCTTAGGTGTTATTTAGGGGGCGGCCCGGCACGAAATGCAAGTTAAACAACCGTAAGCCTAATCTCTTGAGACTTTACCGGGCGTCGGAAGTCCCTAATCTACAGCCATGTCCAGCTTTACATTCCCCCCACCCGCTCGCCCTGCCGTTCCCGTTGAAGGAACCTCAGCGCTTTTCCCGGTCCGCCGCATCCTGTGCGTTGGACGCAACTATGCAGCCCATGCCCGGGAAATGGGGGCTGATGAACGCGATCTACCGTTCTTCTTTTCCAAGCCTGCCGATGCGGTTGTCATATGTCCGCCGGGGCAATCTGTGACACTCCCCTACCCTTCTGCCACATCGGATCTGCATCATGAGGTCGAACTGGTGGCTGCCCTTTCGAGCGGCGGCTCAAACCTGACGCCCGAGCAGGGTCTCGCCGCGGTCTATGGCTATGCTGTTGGCGTGGACCTGACGCGCCGCGATCTTCAAAATGGCTTCAAGGCCAAGGGGCATCCGTGGGATGCAGCCAAGGGCTTTGATCTTTCAGCGCCGATCAGCCCCATCCGACGCAAAGCCAACTGTCCCTTGGCTCAAGACGCGATCGGTCAGGCAGAAGGGAAAATATGGCTGACGATCGATGGACAGACCCGGCAAGATGGCCAACTGGTCGACATGATCTGGTCGATTGGTGAAACCATAGCACAGGCTTCTCGGCTTTGGACCTTAGCGGCGGGCGACTTGATATTTACAGGAACCCCGGAGGGTGTTGGCCCTATCGAACGCGATGAAATCGTAAAGGCTGGGATTGAAGGTGTTGGCGAATTATTGTTTAAATTACTATAATTATTGATCCTCATTATTACGATAGTGAAGGATATAATCAATAAAGTGTAAATCTATTCATCTGAAATCCTGCTTGATTGGTCTAATTACAACAGATCAACGAGCAGGAGCCATCTTTGGATCGCCGAGGTCGAACCCTTGAAAGCCCATTTTGGGGTCGCAGGATTCGGACTGGACTGGTCTGGGCCGCCGCATTGTCGGTGATACCCCTAAG
>CAISGS010000402.1 GCA_903884915.1 uncultured Caulobacteraceae bacterium
CGCCGAAACCTATGGCAAATATCTGGTGGATGAGTTCCTGACCCAAGAGGCCACCGCCTTTTTGGCCGCCTTGCCCGATCCCACGGAATATCTGGCCGCCAATCCCAATATCACTTGGGATGGAACCAAGGCGGTGTTTGATTGGCAAGGCTTCCTAAACCATGTCGGCCCAAGGAAAAAGCCCGCACCGGCCTTTGATCGGATGGATCTGTCATCGGGGGAAAACAATCTGTTTGGCACGGGCAAAACCGAATCGCGGATTTTCACCGCCTTTACCGCCCAGGCGGCAGGCGTGACATTAGACGCTGATATTCCTGCCGTGGTTGCCCTGATGAACCCGATGCCCGCCCTAACCAATACCGCCCGCGCGCGCAAATGGTGGCTGCGCGTGGGGGCCAAGGACAGCGATACATCGCTAACTGTGGTGGGCAATCTGGATGCGGCGCTGCGGGACTTGGGCGATCAGGTCAGCACGCGCTATTATTGGGATGCAGGCCACGGGGCCAATCAAGACGCGGGCGATTTCATCGCTTGGATTGCGACGGTCTAAATCATCAAGGTGCCTGCGGCGCGGTATTTAAGCCAGTATGAAAGCCCTTCATACTGGTCAAAATACCTCCGCCGGAGGCGCCTAACCCGCCCTACATCAACACCGCAACACCGGGCAATTCCTTGCCCTCCATCCATTCCAAAAACGCGCCGCCCGCGGTGGAAATAAAGGTGAAATCCGCCGCCGCGCCGGCCTGATTCAGCGCGGACACCGTATCGCCGCCACCCGCAACCGAGACCAATTTCCCCGCGCGGGTTAATTCAGCGGCCGCACGCGCCGCCGCATTGGTGGCCATGTTAAAGGGTTCCAGTTCAAACGCCCCCAAGGGACCGTTCCAAATCAAAGTCTTGCAACTGGCAAACAGTGCGCCCAAGGCGGCCACAGTCTGCGGCCCCGCATCCAGAATCATCGCATCATCTGGGCAGGCAGTGGCGGGCAATGTTTCATGCACGGCATGGGCCTTGAATTCGCGGGCGATCACAATATCGATGGGCAGATGGATGCTGCATCCCGCCGCCTTGGCGCGGGCCAAAATATCCAAGGCGGTCGCGGCCATATCGCGTTCGGCCAGGGATTTGCCCACGCCAATGCCTTGGGCCACCAAAAACGTATTGGCCATGCCGCCGCCGATCACCAGATGATCCACCTTGGTCACCAGATTGGCCAGCAAATCCAGCTTGGTTGACACTTTTGCACCGCCCACCACCGCCACAACGGGGCGCTGCGGCGCGCCCAATGCGGCCTCAAGTGCTGCCAATTCCTCGGCCATCAGACGGCCTGCGAAACTGGGCAGCACATGCGCCACCCCCGTGGTCGAGGCATGGGCGCGGTGCGCCGCCGAGAAGGCATCATTGACATAAAGATCGCCCAGGCGGGCCAAGGCCTTGGCGAAGGTGGGATCATTGGCCTCTTCACCGCTGTGATAGCGCAGATTTTCCAAGAGCAGCACATCGCCTGCCTTCATGGCGGCGACAGCGGTCTCAGCCTCTTGGCCGATACAATCATCGGCAAAGGCGACGGGTACACCCAAAAGGGCAGCCAGAGGGCCTGCGATGGGCGCAAGGCTCATGGAGGCGACACGCTTGCCCTTGGGCCGGTCGAAATGGGCCAGCAATATGACCTTGGCCCCGCCAGCGCGGAGCCTTTCAATGGTCGGAAGGGCGGCGCGAAGACGGGTGTCATCACTGACCGCCCCGTCCTGCATCGGCACATTGAAATCGACGCGCACCAGAGCGCGCTTTTGAGAAAGGTCGGCCTGATCCAGCGATCGAAACATCAGCGGTCCTTAGAGGAATTTCGCCAGGACCAGGGCGGTGTCGCTCATGCGCGTGGCAAAGCCCCACTCATTGTCATACCAGGTCAGGACCCGGGCCAGCTTGCCATCAATGACTTGGGTCTGAGGCAGAGCCACGGTCGACGAGGCGTCGATGTGGTTGATGTCCACCGAGACCAAGGGATCGGACGAGACGGCCAGAACCCCCTTCAGATAGCCGTTGGCGGCGTCGGTGAGGGCCTGGTTGATCTCTTCAACCGTCACATCGCGGCTCGGGACGATCTTAAGGTCGACCACCGAGACATTGGGGGTGGGAACCCGGATCGAGGAGCCGTCCAGCTTGCCCTTCAGCTTGGGCAGGACCAGACCGACCGCCTTGGCAGCCCCGGTCGAGGTTGGGATCATCGACACCGATGCGGCACGGGCCCGGTAAAGGTCCTTATGCATCTGGTCCAGCGAGGGCTGGTCATTGGTGTAGGAGTGGATGGTGGTCATGTAGCCACGCTCGATACCGCACAGGGCGTCAAGCACCTGGGCCACGGGGGCAAGGCAGTTGGTGGTGCAGGAGGCGTTGGACACGACCAGATCGTCGGCGGTGATCTCATTGTGATTGACGCCGTAAACGATGGTCTTGTCGGCATTGTCGCAAGGGGCGCTGACCAGAACCCGCTTGGCACCGGCCTCAAGGTGGGCCGCCGCCGCGGCCTTGGTGGTGAAGATGCCCGTACATTCCAGCGCAATATCGACGCCCAATTCCTTGTGCGGCAGGTCGGCGGGGTTACGGATGGCGGTCACCTTAATCTTGCCGGTGCCGACATCGATATAGTCTTCGCCAGAGGTCACCGTGCCGGGGAAACGGCCATGGACACTGTCATAGCGCAGGAGGTGGGCATTGGTTTCCACAGGGCCCAGATCGTTGATCGCCACAACCTCGATATCTGTGCGGCCATGCTCTATGATCGAGCGCAAGACCAGACGACCGATACGGCCAAAGCCGTTAATGGCGACGCGAACAGCCATGGGAAAATACTCCTTAAATTCGGCGCGAGCCGAAGCAGACCGCGAGCGCGATCTCATTTGTAGGCGGTTTTGCGACACCCGGCGGTGAAGTCAAGAGCCAGCGCCCGATGTCCAGCGTTGTCATCAAGGCTGAAGGCCAAGCCATGGCCATTCGAGCCTTTTGCTGTGGCTTTAGAGGCGGCTTTTGGCCGCGTCTGCGACGGCTTCGGCGGTGATGCCAAAGGCCTCATAGAGCTTTTCATAGGGCGCGCTGGCGCCAAAGCTGCTCATGCCGACAAAGCCGCCTGATTCGCCGATAAAACGCTCCCAACCCATGCGAACCCCGGCCTCGACGGCGACCCGAACCTTGGCCTTACCGATAACGGCGGCTTGGGTCTTGGCCGACTGGCGATCGAACAGTTCCCAGCAGGGGGTCGAGACCACCCGCGTGCCAATACCGTCGGCCTGCAAGAGGGCGCGGGCGGCCAGAGCGATGGAAACTTCGGAGCCTGACGCGAACAGGGTGACCTTGGCCTCGCCCAGATCGGACGCCGCCAGTTCATAGGCGCCTTGAGCCGACAGGTTGCTGGCCGAGGCGGTGGTGCGGGCGGCAGGAACCTTTTGGCGGGACAGAGCCATAACGGTGGGCATGGTCTTTTCGGTCAGGGCCGCTTGCCAGCATTCCGCCGTCTCAACCGCATCGGCCGGACGCATGACCAAGAGGCCTGGCATGGCGCGCAAGGAGGCGACATGCTCGATCGGCTGGTGGGTCGGGCCATCTTCGCCCAGACCGATAGAATCGTGGGTCATGACATGGATCACGCGCGTGCCCATTAGGGCCCCAAGCCGGATGGCCGGGCGCGAATAGTCGGAGAAGACGAGGAAGGTGCCGGAATAGGGAATGACACCGCCATGCAGAGCCATACCGTTCATGGCTGCGGCCATGCCGAACTCGCGTACGCCATAATGGACATAACGGCCCGCATAGTCGGGGCCGTCAAAGGGCTGCATACCCTTAACGATGGTGTTGTTGGAGCCGGTCAGATCTGCGGACCCCCCGATCATTTCTGGGATCGATGGGATCAAGGCTTCTAGCGCCGAGCCCGAATGGACGCGGGTGGCATTGTTGGGCTTGTCATCAACGGCCTTGGCAATATGGGCACTGAGGGCCTCAAAGGCCCCGGCGGGTAGATCGCCCTTCATGGCGCGGGTCAGATCGGCACCCTTGGCCGAGGCCTTGAGGCGCGCTTCCCAGGCCCGGCGCAGCTTGCCACCGCGCTTGCCGACCTTGCGCCATGCGCTGGCAACATCGTCTGGCACTTCAAAGGGGGCCGCCGTCCAGCCCATCTTGGCCTTGGAGGCGGCGATCTCGCCATCGTCCAAGGTGCCGTGGGTCTTGGGATTGCCTTCGAAATTTGCTGAGCCCTTGCCGATCAGGGTCTTGGCAGCAATCAGGCTTGGCCGATCCTGCTTGAGCGCCCAAGCCATGGCCCGGCGCAGCGCGCCCATATCGTGGCCATCCACGGCCTTGGTCGCCCAGCCAGCGGCCTTGAAGCGCGCGATCTGATCGCCCGCTTCAGCAACCCCGACCTTGCCGTCGATGGTCGCGTCATTGTCGTCCCAGATCACGGTTAGCTTGGACAGTTTCAGACGGCCCGCCAAGGAGATGGCCTCATGGCTGACGCCCTCCATCAAACAGCCGTCGCCCGCCATAACCCAGGTGCGGTGGTCGACCAGTTCATCACCATAACGGGCGCTAAGGCTACGTTCCGCCATGGCCATGCCGACCGCTGTCGCAATGCCTTGACCGAGGGGGCCTGTCGTCGTTTCGACGCCGGGCGTATGACCAAATTCAGGGTGGCCCGGGGTCTTAGAGCCCCACTGACGGAAGGCCTCGAGTTCCTGCTTGGTGACGCCCTTAAAGCCGGTCAGGTGCAGCAGCGAATAGATCAGCATGGAGCCATGGCCCGCCGACAGGACGAACCGGTCACGGTCGGCCCAATCAGGCTTGGCGGCATCAAATTTCAGAAATTTCGACCAGAGCACGGTGGCGGCATCGGCCAGGCCCATCGGGGCGCCGAGATGGCCGGACTTGGCCTTGCCCACGGCGTCCATGGACAATACGCGAATGGCATTTGCCATATCTTGCGGGGTGGCGGTCATGCTGCGGTCCTGATCAGAGACAATTCTTGCGCCGGAGGTTGCATGCTGCGCCGCCAAGGTCAAGGAAACCCAAGGCCCCAAGCGCCTAAAGGAACGCCTAAAGGACCGATTGGCCCCTCGTTCCACCTAGTCATTGTGCCCCTTTGCATCATGGCTATAGAATGGCTTCCATGTTGAACGCCGGGCGCGGGCCTTATGTTTGGGCGAGCAACAGACCTTAAGGACGGATGCCATGCGAGACCTCTCCGGAGATAATGCGGTCGATCTGGCCGTTTTGCGGCTGGAACGGGCGGTGAGCCTGCTCGAGGCGCGGCTTGGCGATGTGATGAGTGCGGCTCAGCCCAACAGTTCGGGCCTGTTTGACGAGGACCGTTCGCGTTTGGCCGCAGAGTTGGATGCGTCTCGCGCGCGTGAGCAGGCCTTGACCGAGGCCGGTCGGCAGGCGTCGGCCGCGCTTGGCAAGGCCATTGTCGGGATCAAATCTGCCCTGACCGAAGAGGTTGACCTCTTTTCGAGCCTAACGGCCCCATCGGACGCGGAGGCCTGATCATGGCGCAGATCACCATCGACATTAATGGCAAGCCCTATGTGGTCGGGTGTGAGGATGGGCAAGAGGCCCACCTGACCGAGATTGCTGGGGTCTTTGATCAACAGGTCCGTCAGATCGCGGGCGAGGTCGGCACCCTGACCGAGGCGCGGCTGTTCTTGATGGCCGCTCTGATGATGGCCGACGATTTGACCGATACCCGCAATCGCTTGGTCAAGGCTCAGGGCGAGGCGGCGCGCTATGCCACGGACATCAGCCGCATTGAGCAAAACAGCGCCAAGGCCTTGGACAATGCCGCGCGTAAGATCGAGGCCTTGGTCCATCGGGCCGTTGGATCGACAGAGCCGGTCTAAGGCGCGCGGGCCGGTAGATTTCATTCGAGACTTGAGGTCGGGCCCCCGGTCCCCTACCTTAGGGACGGCGGGTCTTGCTGTGTTTCGCGTCGAAGACTTCTAATCCCGGGGACCTTAATCAACCTCATAGGGACCTGTTCCTGCCCGCGACCGTGGTTTCGGGCATACGGGGCCCACCTGGCAAGCCAGGTCCGAGGGGATTGAACACGTCTTCACGGCTGCTACGGCGCCGCCACCCTTTTCTGTCGGCCTTGGTTGCAGGGTCATGGGCCTTAAAGACCGATGGTTCACGCCTCTGCCGCTTCCGCCAAGACGATCTTGCGGGCCCAGATGAAGGCCCTGCGGGCCGAGGCCTCTCGCAAAGAGCCCGGGGCGGGCGGGACCGCCGCTGACCATCTGCCATCGTTCTATCTTGGCCCATTCAAGGTGGTCGCAGGCTATCAGCCGATGGGCAGCGAGATCGATCCCTCTGCCCTGTTGGCAAGGTTCGCGGCGGCGGGCGCGCAGATTGTCCTGCCGCGCACGGCCCCCAAGGGCTCTGGCCTGCCTTTAAGCTTTCATCTCTGGTCGCCGGGCCAGCCCCTGATCAAGAGCGAATTTGGTGTGGCCGAGCCGAGCTTTGATGCGCCGCCTTTGACGCCTGATCTGGTGATCGTACCCCTGCTGGCCTTTGATGGCTTAGGCCACCGGATGGGCTACGGGCAGGGCCATTATGATCGCACGCTCGAGGCCTTGCGCGCGCAAGGCCCGGTCGTCGCCATCGGCCTCGCTTTCGAGGCTCAAAAGGTGGCTTTGGTGCCCCGAGAAATTCATGATCAGCCGTTAGACGGTATTTTGACGCAGACGCGCTATATGGCTCTGCGAGAGGATTTTTAAGATGCGTTTTGCCTTTTTCGGAGATGTGGTCGGTAAGTCGGGCCGCGATGGTCTCGCCGATCATCTGCCCGCCCTGCGTCGCCAGCTCGATCTGGAATTTGTCATCGTCAATGCCGAGAATGCGGCGGCGGGCTTTGGCATTACCGAGAACACGGCGCGGGAACTGTTTGAGGCGGGGGCCGATTGCCTGACGCTCGGCAACCATTCGTGGGACCAAAAAGAGGCCCTGACCTATATTGTCCGCGAACCGCGCCTGATCCGGCCGCTCAACTATCCCCCCTTGGCCGATGCGCCGGGGCGAGGGTCACAGCTGTTTGAGACCGATCGCGGCCACCGGGTTCTGGTCATCAACCTCTTGGGCCGGGTCCATATGGACGCCCTCGATGATCCCTTTGCCGCCGTTGACCGCGAGCTGGACGCCTGCCCCCTGGGTCAGGTCTGTGATGCCGCCATTGTCGATATGCATGCCGAAGCCACCTCCGAAAAGATGGCCATGGGTCATTTCTGTGATGGCCGCGCCAGCCTGATCGTCGGCACCCATACCCATGTGCCCACCGCCGACTGTCAGATCCTCAATGGTGGTTCGGCCTATCAGACCGATGCCGGGGCCTGCGCGGACTATGACAGCGTCATCGGCAACCAGAAGGAAGAGCCCTTGCGGCGCTTCACCACCCGCATCAGTCAGGGCCGCTATCAACCGGCCTCGGGTCCAGCGACGGTCTGCGGCGTGTTCGTCGAGACCGATCCCGCCTCCGGCCTTGCCCGCCGCGTCGAGCCGATCCGCGTCGGTGGGCGCCTGTCGAGCCACATTCCGCAGGTTTAGGGAAACAAGTAAGGCCCTCACCCAACCCTCTCCCACAGGGAGAGGGCTTATAGGTTCTAGTCCTCGCCCCCTTGAGGGGGAGAGGGTTGGGTGAGGGGGTCATCCGCCCCCCCTCCCCGCGTCATTGCGAGCGCAGCGAAGCAACCCAGGGGACTGGCGCAGACCTGAATTGTTGTGGCCCTAGATTGCTGCGGCGCGATGCGCCTCGCAATGACGCGGCAGAAGGGGCGGTTTAAAGCCCGTCGCTTCGTGTTCCTAGCACAGACGGTGGGCCTGAGGGCTGTTTTCCGCTTGAGCGAAAGGGTCTGGGTCCCCGCCTTCGCGGGGAACGCGGTTGGGGGGCTTACGTGCCGGGTTCTCGTCCTTCGGCGGGCCCAAGCTGACCCCATCGGTCATCTCTTCATCCAATCAATGACGGGGCAGCTTTCGGTCAACCCATCGCAATTTTGGTCATAGAGCCGTTTGCCACCTATCGGATCATCATCCCAATGGAGGCAGACATTACCGTGCTTTGGATCGTGCTTGCGACTGGGGCAATCGCTGCAGTCCGTGATTGTGTAGGTGATCTTAAAGGATAGGGGTTCTGTCGCTTTGATCGTGGCCATGGGCAACGCCTTTCCTCACCGCCTGCGCCGGGAACGCGGATGTTAGACCAGATCGTTCGGCTGGCTGGCCGTTAACCGACCCAACAGGTCGGCCAAGGCCTCGATCTCGTCGGCGCTCCAGCGATCCTTGAACACCTCTTTGGATTTGCGCTCCAAGGTCTGGCGGGCGGCGCCGATGACCTTTCTGCCCGTATCGGTCAGGGTGACATAGGCCAGCCTTGCATCGCGCACATCGGCCTCACGCCCCAGCATGCCGAGCTTTTCGAGCGGCAGGGTCATGCGGGTGACGGTCGAGGGGCTGACACAGAGCCGCTTGGCCAGATCCACCCGGCTCAGCCGCAAGAGCGGAGCCTGTTCCAGGTGCATCATCAGCAGGCTGTCATTAAGCGACAGCCCATGCACCGAGCCGAGCTCTTGTGAAAATTTCTGCTCAAGCAGGGCTTGGGCGCTCAGGAGCCGGATCACGGCGAGGAAGGATGTTTGGGTCATGAGGCCTATATAGACCGATATATTTCCGAACGCAAGCATTTAGCAACGGATTTGCCGACAAAGCAGCTTCACGCACGGCAAGGGATGACAAACCCGCCTTTGGAGGTCTAGAACCCCTCATCACTCTGTCGTCTAGAAAGATTGTTCCTCGACCATGGCCGGGCATTCCAAATTTAAAAATATCCAGTTTCGTAAGGGCGCGCAGGACAAGAAGCGCTCCAAGATCTTTTCGAAACTGTCGCGGGACATCACCTTGGCAGCCAAGGGCGGGGTTCCGGACCCGACCGCCAATGCGCGGCTCAGGCTCGCTATCGCCAATGCGCGCGCCGAATCCATGCCGAAGGACAATATTGACCGGGCCATCAAAAAGGCCTTGGGCGGCGAGACCGACACCTATGAAGAGATCCGCTATGAGGGCTTTGGTCCCGGCGGGGTTGGCCTGATCGTCGAGGTCTTGACCGATAATCGCAACCGGGCCGCAGCCAATGTCCGCACCGCCTTCAACAAGAACGGCGGCAATCTGGGTGAGACCGGATCGGTGGCCTTCATGTTCGACCGGGTCGGCCAGATCGTCTATCCGCCCGCCGTGGGCTCTGAGGATGATGTGATGGAGGCCGCGATTGAGGCGGGCGCAGAGGATGCCGAGTCCGACGCCGAGAGCCACGTCATCACCACCGCCTTCGAAGATATGAACGCGGTCCTTGAGGTGCTCGAAGGGCGCTTTGGACCGGCCAAGTCGACCAGCATCATCTGGAAGCCAAAATCCTCCAATCCTGTGGCTGGAGACGATGTCGCGACCCTGTTCAAGCTGATCGATGCGCTGGACGATGATGACGATGTCCAGAACGTCTATGGCAATTACGATATGTCCGACGAGGACCTCGCCAAGTACACAGGCTAGGCCAAACCGCCGCTTTTGATCGCTATTCGCGCGGCTGAGCCGGTCTTTCGGCCAAAGAAGCGTCATATGGGCGCGTTGAGACTCTTTTCGCGGTGGCGGGGACAGGTCAAGATGCGAACACATGACGAACGCGATTCGAATCCTCGGGCTTGATCCTGGACTGCGCCACACCGGATGGGGAATTATCACCATCACCGGAGCGCGGCTGTCCCATGTCGCGCACGGGGTGATCAGCCCGGATGACAAGGCCCCCTTCGCCATCCGGCTCCTGACCCTGTTCGATGCCATCACCGAGGTCATTGCGCAATATGTCCCCGATGAGGCGGCGGTCGAGGAGACCTTCCTCAATTCCAATGCTGCCTCAACGCTCAAGCTTGGCCATGCCCGCGCTGCCGCCCTGATCGCGCCCGCCAAGGCCGGTCTGCCGGTCGCAGAATATGCGGCCAAGGTGGTCAAGAAGGCGGTGGTGGGCACCGGCGGCGCGGATAAGGATCAGGTGGCCTTTATGATCGCGCGCCTCCTGCCCACTGCGGGTTCTCCAACCGCTGATGCCGCCGATGCCTTGGCCGTGGCCATTGCCCATGCCCATGCCCGTCAGGTCAGAACCCTAACCAAGAGCCTAGGGAGCGCCGCATGATCGGTCGTCTGCGCGGAACCGTCATCGAGATTGGCGAAGAAGAGGCCCTAATCGATGTGGGCGGGGTCGGCTATCTGGTCCGCTGTGGGTCTCGCTGCCTGTCGCGCCTGCCGTCGGTGGGCGAGGAGGCCATCGTCCATATTGAAAGTCAGACCTCTGAGGCGGCGGGCACCCGGCTCTATGGTTTTGTCGACCGCGAAGATCGCCGCGCCTTTGTGCTGTTGCAATCGGTTCAGGGCGTGGGGCCGAAGGCCGCGCTGTCGGTGCTCGATGTCCTGCCGCCCGCCGATCTGGCTGCTGCTATTGCCCGCGATGACAAGGCGTCGGTGGGCCGCGCCAATGGGGTGGGTCCCAAGCTGGCCCTGCGGATCGTCACCGAACTGAAGGGCAAGCCCATCGGCGAGGGTCTGGTCCAGACCTTTGTGCCCTCGGCTCCCGCGCCGCGCCCCATCCCATCGGTATCTGGCGAGGCGGTCAGCGCCCTGATGGGCCTTGGCCTTGCCGAACCCGCCGCCCGCCGCGCGGTCGAGCAGGCCGTGGGCGAGCTTGGCCCTGAGGCGGACCTATCGTCCGTGATCAAGGCCGCCCTGAAGGATATGGGCCGATGAGCCGCCTTGTGGATGGTGAGGCCGAGGGGCATGAGGCCACCGACAAGGCCCTTCGCCCTCAAACCCTGTCGGAATTTGTCGGCCAAGAACCGATCAAGGCCAATCTCAAGATCTTCATCGATGCCGCCAAGGGCCGCAATGAGGCCCTAGACCATGTGCTGCTGTTCGGCCCCCCGGGTCTGGGCAAGACCACCCTGGCCCAGATTGTCGCTCGGGAATTGGGGGTCAATTTTCGCGCCACCTCTGGCCCTGTTCTGGCCAAGGCGGGCGATCTGGCCGCAATCTTGACCAATTTGGAACCGCGCGATGTGCTGTTCATCGACGAGATCCACCGCCTGCCCTCCAATGTCGAAGAGATCCTCTATCCGGCCATGGAGGACCATGTTCTGGACCTGATGATCGGTGAGGGGCCAAGCGCCCGCTCGATCCGCATTGATCTGGCGCCCTTTACCCTTGTCGCCGCCACGACGCGGGCGGGCATGTTGGCCACGCCCCTGCGTGACCGGTTCGGCATCCCCTTGCGGCTGGAATTCTATACGCCGAGCGAGCTGCAACATGTGCTGATCCAAGCCGCCCGCAAGATGGGCGCGTCCTTGACGCCTGAGGGCGCGGGCGAGATTGCCGCCCGCGCCAGAGGCACCCCGCGCGTCGCCGGACGGCTCTTGCGGCGGGTGCGAGACTTTGCTGCCGCCGATGGGGCCGCTGTGATTGATCAACCCCATGCCGCCAGAGCCTTGGCTCGCCTTGAGGTCGACGAGCTGGGTCTGGACAGTCTGGACC
>CAISGS010000403.1 GCA_903884915.1 uncultured Caulobacteraceae bacterium
AGATCAAAGCGCTGGCCGAGGGTGGAAAGTTGAAGCCCGAAGAGGCGGTGGCGATGACCGAGCAGCTGCGGCTCGCCATGGTGGACAAGATGCTGCCTGCCTATGAGCGGCTCGCGGCGTGGATCGTGAAGGACAAGCCGAATGCTTCGCCCGAAGCGCATGGCGTGGGCGCGCAACCTGAGGGCGCGGCTTACTACAATTCACGACTCTATCTCTCCACCACGACGGACATGACGGCGGACGAGATCCACGAGTTGGGTCTCAAGGAAGTCGCGCGTATCCGGGGCGAGATGGAGGTGATCAAGGACCAAGTGGGCTTCAAGGGCTCGCTGGAAGACTTCTTTGAGTACATGCGAACGGCCAAGCAGTTCTACCTTCCGAACAACGACCAGGGGGCGGAGCAGTATCTGGCGCTGGCGCGGGGCTATCTCGACGCGATGGAGAAGAAGCTGCCGGAATATTTCGGCAAGCTGCCTAAGGCGAAACTGCTGGTGAAGCGTGTCGAGGCGTTCCGGGAAGAGCCCGGCGGGGCCCAGCATTATGAAGCGGCGACGCCCGATGGGTCGCGACCGGGCACGTTCTACGCCCACCTGTCGGACATGAGCGCGGAGCCAACCTACCTGCTCGAAGACATTGCGTATCATGAGGGCCTGCCCGGCCATCACATGCAGATCTCGATCCAGCAGGAGCTCGAGAAAGAGACGGGGCCGGACCGGCTGCCGAAATTCCGCACGCAGTATTTCTATGGGGCGTATGTCGAAGGATGGGGGCTCTATTCCGAAGCGCTTGCGAAGGAGATGGGCTTCCTGCAGGACCCGTACAATGACTACGGCCGGTTGTCGGGAGAGATCTGGCGCGCGATCCGGCTTGTGCTCGATACGGGCATCCACGCGAAGGGCTGGAGCGAGGAGGAGGCGGTGAAGTATTTCACCGAGAATTCCTCGATCCCGAAAGCAGCGATCGCATCCGAAGTGCGCCGCTACATCACCACGCCCGGACAGGCGACGTCGTACAAGATCGGCATGATCCGGTTGCAGCAGATGCGCGACAAGGCGCGGAAGGAGCTGGGCGTCAAGTTCAGCTATCCGGCTTTCCACGATCAGATTCTCGGCGGCGGCGCTCTGCCCATGCCAGTGCTTGAGCGGAAGATCGATCGTTGGATCGAGAGCCAGAAAAAGGCGGCGACCTGAGGTGACTGATACGGCGTTGAGCCCGATCTCGTCCTTAGAGACGATCGCTTCGCAGTGCCTTACGATGATATCCCACTGCTGACTGTAGAATTGACGTCATCCTGTGGAGGCCAGAGGCCGTCTCGAAGGACGCGGGCGGGCTTGCCGGACGAATGGATTGGAGAGCGTGTCGATGAGAGTTCTGTTGGCTTCCGCATTCGCTGCGCTGCTCGTGGCCTGTGGCCCGACACCCTCGATGCCTGTTGCGCCGACGGCGGAGGCGATCAAGGCAGAGAGCGAGAAGCTCACCCAATATCTCAACGCAGCGTATGAAGAAGAGCTCGCGATGAATCCGCTGCAGCTCACCTCGATGGGGCGCAAGGAGAAGTATGACGAGCTGGGCGATTTCTCCGAGGCGGAAAATCTGAAGTTGCTCGAGTGGCGGCGCCAGAGCGTGGCCGGCATGAAGGCGCAGGTCAGCCGCGACAAGCTGAACGACGACGCGAAGACATCGTGGGATATCTGGGACTCGGAATTGAAGCGCGCGGAGCTGCAGCAGAAGTGGCTGCGCTTCAGCTACGTGTTCGGCTATGGCGGACCGCATACCGACCTGCCGAACTTCCTGATCACCTATCACAAGGTGGATGAGCCTGCGGACATGGACGCGCTGATCGCGCGGATCGGCAAGCTGGGCGCAGCGCTGGACCAGTCAACGGAGCGGGCGAAGCTGGCGGCGGCGGATGGGATAAGGACGCCGAAGTTCGGCTATGACCGCACAATGCAGGAGGCAGCGAACATCATCACAGGCGCACCGTTCGGGAAGGGACCGGACTCACCCTTGTGGGAGGATGTGAAAGGCAAGATCGCGGCGCTGAAAACAGCAGGCAAGGCGACGCCGGAGCAGGAGGAGGCGTGGCTGGCGGCCGCCAGGACTGCGCTGGTCGACCAGATGAAGCCGGCTTACGCGCGGCTGATCGCATGGATGAAAGCGGATCAGGTCAATGCGCAATCCGGCAAGGTGGGCGCGCTGACGTTGCCGAAAGGCGCGGACTGGTACAACGCGTCACTGGAAATCCAGACGACGACCAAGATGACGGCGGAGGAAATCCATCAGCTCGGTCTCTCCGAGGTGAAGCGCATTCATGCGGAGATGGAGGCGATCAAGGACAAGGTCGGCTTCAAGGGCGACCTGAAGGCGTTCTTCGAGTTCATGCGGACGGACAAGCAGTTCTACCTGCCTGACACGGATGCGGGGCGCGCGGCCTACCTCAAGAAGGCCGAGGGTTATCTCGATGCGATGAAGGTTAAGCTGCCGCAGTATTTCGGCCGGCTGCCGAAAGCGCCGCTCATTGTGAAGCGGGTTGAGGCGTTTCGCGAAGTGCGGGGCGGGGCGGCGCACTACTACGCACCGACGCCGGACGGGAAACAGCCGGGCATTTTCTATGCACACCTGTCGGACATGAGTGCGGTGTCGCTGTGGGCGCTGGAGAGCCTTGCCTATCACGAGGGCGTGCCGGGCCATCACATGCAGATCGCGATCCAGAACGAGCTGACTGACATTCCCACGTTCAGAACGCAGTACGGATACTCGGCGTTTGCGGAAGGCTGGGGTCTCTATGCCGAGGAACTCGGCAAGGAGATGGGGATGTTCACGGACCCGTACAACGATTTCGGGCGGCTTAACTCGGAGCTGTGGCGCGCGGTGCGGCTGGTGCTTGACACTGGGCTGCATGCCAAGGGCTGGACAGAAGACGAGGCCGTCGCCTGGGCGATGGCTAACTCGGCACGGCCCGAGAGCTCAATCAAGAGCGAGGTGAAGCGGTTCCTGCTGTGGCCGGGGCAGGCGACAACCTACAAGATCGGAATGCTCACGATCCAGAAGCTGCGCGATGAAGCGAAGGCGGCGTTGGGCGACAAGTTCGACTGGAAGACATTCCACGACACGGTGATCGATGGGGGCTCCATGCCGCTGCCGATCCTCGAGAACCGTGTACGTGCGTGGATTGCAGAACAGAAAAAGGTCTGAGGAGAGTTGGATGCGTAACTGGGTAGCAGCCGGCCTGTTGGCCGTTGTGGTGGCATGTTCTCCTACCGAACCTGCAAAGCCTGCCGCGCCGACGGCGGCGGACATCGCGACGACGACCGCGGACATCAACAAATGGTTCGACGAACAGTACGAGCAGGAACTGCAGATGAGCCCGATCGGGCTCACGGTGCAGGGCCGTAAGGACCATTACGGCGAGCTCGATGACATGAGCGAGGCCGCGACGGACAAGCATCTCGACTGGCGGCGTAAGAGCGTTGCGGAGATGAGGGCGAAATTCGATCCGAAGAAACTTGATGAAGAAGCGCACACGTCGTTCGATGTCTGGGCGCTGGCGCTGGATACCGAAGAGAAGGGCGCGAAGTTTCGCCGCTCGCCATATGTGTTCGTGAAAGATGGTCCGCACGTCTTCCTGCCGCAGGTCTTCATGAACTTCCACAGTGTGGAAGAAAAGAGCGACATGGAGGCGTATATCTCGCGCCTCAACGCAGTGAAGCGTGCGATGGGGCAGATCCTCGATCAGGCGAAGGCGGCTGCGGACGCGGGCAACCACGCGCCGCGCTTTGCCTACACGCAGGCGATCCAGGAATCGAAGAACGTCATTTCCGGCGCGCCGTTTGGCCGCGGCAAGGACACGCCGCTATGGGCCGACGCCAAAGCAAAGGTGAAGGCGCTGGTCGACGGCAAGAAGGTGACGGCCGAGGAGGGGAAGGCCCTGCAGGCGGATGCTGAGAAAGCGCTCAAAGAAAGCGTGAAGCCGGCTTATGACGCCGTGATTGCGTGGCTGACCGAGGACGTGAAGAACACGCCGGAACAGGCGCAGGGCGCATCGCAGCTGATGAAGGATGGTGCGGCTTTCTACGAGACCGCGCTGGAGACCCAGACTACGACGACCATGAGCGCGGATGAAATCCACCAGCTGGGCCTGAGCGAGGTCGCGCGTATTCACGGCGAGATGGAGAAGATCAAGGACCAGGTCGGCTTCAAGGGGACGCTGCCGGAGTTCTTCACCTTCGTGCGCACATCGCCGCAATTCCAGCTGCCCAACAATGACAAGGGCCGCGCCGAATACATCAAGATGTCGGAAGACTTCCTGAGCGGCATGGAAGCCAAGCTGCCGGAGTATTTCGGCATGCTGCCGAAGGCAAAGCTCATCGTGAAGCGGGTCGAGCCGTTCCGCGAGGAGCCAGGTGGCGCGCAGCACTATTTCCCTGGCACGGCGGACGGTTCGCGGCCGGGCGTGTTCTACGCCCACCTGTCGGACATGAAGTCGATGCCGACCTTCTCGCTTGAGGCGATCGCCTACCACGAGGGTGTCCCGGGCCATCACCTGCAGATCTCGATCGCGCAGGAGCTGACCGGCATTCCAAAGTTCCGCACGCAGTATGGCTATACGGCCTACCAGGAGGGCTGGGGGCTCTACTCCGAAGCGCTGGCCAAGGACATGGGTTTCTACAAGGATCCGTATTCAGACTTCGGCCGCCTGTCGGCCGAGATCTGGCGTGCGATCCGGCTCGTTGTGGACACGGGTATCCATTCGAAGGGCTGGAGCGAAGAGCAGGCGGTGAAATACTTCCTCGACAACGGCCCGACACCGGAAGGCGCCGTGCGCTCCGAGATTCGCCGCTACATCGTTTGGCCCGGTCAGGCGACCTGCTACAAGATCGGCATGATCAAGATCCAGGAGCTTCGGGCGCTGGCGCAGAAGGAGCTTGGCGACACGTTCACCTATGCCGGCTTCCACGACACCGTGCTCGGCGGTGGTGCTCTGCCCCTGCCAGTGCTGGAAGCGCGTGTGAGGCGCTGGATCGACCACACCAAGACCAAGGCTTAGGAACAGCTGATGCGTTTGTGGATCTCCGCTGCGGTTGCGGCAGTTGTGATGGGCTGCACGCCAGCCACCCCGCCTGCTCCGACTGCGGAGGAGATCGCGAAGACAAGTGCTGAACTAACTGTGTGGTTCGACGCCAGATTCGAAGAACAAGTGCAGATGAGTCCGCTTTCCCTGACCATGCTTGGGCGCAAGGAGCAGTACGACAAGCTGAACGATTTCAGCGACGCGCAGGCTGATCGCCAGCTGGCCTGGCGGCGCGCGAGCGTTGCCGAGATGAAGCAGAAGTTCGACCCGGCGAAGCTGGACATTGAATCCAGAACTTCGTTCGACCTGTGGGTGCAGCAGCTGGACATGGACGAGAAGGCCAACAAGTTCCGTGACTTCGGCTATGTCTTCATCAAGGACGGACCGCACGCCTTCCTGCCCAACTTTATGATGAGCTTCCACGAAGTGTCGGAAAAATCCGACATGGACGCCTACGTTTCGCGCCTCAACGGCTTCGGCCTGGCGATGGACCAGACGTTGGAGCATGCAAAAAAAGCCGCCAGCCTCGGGCATCGCCCGCCGCGCTTCGCCTATGTTCAGGCATTGCAGGAATCGAAGAACATCATCACCGGCGCGCCGTTCGGGAAAGGCGAGGACTCGCCGCTGTGGGCCAACGCCAAAGGCAAGATCAAGAAGTTGCAGCACGATGGCAAGGTGACGGCAGCTGAGGTCAAGGTGTTGGAGGATGGCACCTCGAAGGCGCTGATCGAAACCGTCAAACCGGCCTATGCCCGGCTGATCGCCTGGCTGACCGAGGACGAGGCAAAGGCGACGGCCGAGTCTCAGGGCGTGGGCGCGCAGCCGGATGGCGCGGCGTTCTACAACATGATGCTGGAACAGCAGACCACCACGACCATGACAGCTGACGAAATCCACGAGCTGGGGCTCAAGGAAGTCGCGCGCATTCGTGGCGAGATGGAGCAGATCCGCGCGGCGGTAGGCTTCAAGGGCGACCTGCCCGCGATGTTCAAGTTCATGCGTGAAGACAAGCAGTTCTATCAACCAGACACGGATGTTGGCCGCGCGGCCTACCTGAAGCAGGCCGAGGATTATCTGGCCGGGATGACGGCGAAGCTGCCCGCGTATTTCGGACGCCTCCCGAAGGCGCCGCTTGTCGTTAAGCGCGTTGAAGCGTTCAGGGAAGAGAAGGGCGGCGTGCAGCACTATTATCCGGGCACGCCCGATGGATCGCGTCCGGGCATCTACTACGCGCACCTGTCGGACATGACGGCGATGCCGATGTGGGACCTCGAGAACACGACGTACCACGAAGGCCTGCCGGGCCATCACATGCAGATCTCGATCGCGCAGGAGCTGACCGGCATTCCGAAGTTCCGCACGCAGACGGGCTATACCGCTTATGCGGAAGGCTGGGGGCTCTACACCGAGCTGCTCGCCAAGGAGATGGGGTTCTACACGGACCCCTATTCCGATATGGGCCGGCTGAACGCCGAGATGTGGCGCGCCGTGCGGCTGGTGATCGACACCGGCATCCATTCCAAGGGCTGGGGCGAAGAGCAGGCCGTGAAATACTTCATAGACAACAGCCCGACGCCGGAAGCGGCCATCCGCGCCGAGATCCGCCGGTACTTCGTCTGGCCCGGCCAGGCGACGTCGTACAAGATCGGGATGCTGAAGATCCTCGAGCTCCGGGCGTTGGCGCAAAAGGAGCTTGGGCCTAAATTCACTATGGCCGGCTTCCACGATACGGTGCTGGCGGGCGGCGCGTTGCCGCTGCCGATCCTCCAGACGCGCGTGAATCAGTGGATCGAAAGGGTGAAGGCGGGATGAGGCTTCTGTTTATCGCCGGACTGTTTGTATTGGTTGGATGCGGCGGCTCTCCGCTGACCGGCGATGCCAAGGCCGTGCACGATCTGTGCGTCGCCAATGGCGGCGTGGCGTCCTACTGCGACTGCACGACCAAGGAGCTGCAGGCGAAGATGACGCCCGAGCTGTTTGCGCAGGTGGCAAAGGGCGAGACGGGAGGCGATCCCGCGACAACGCTGGACGTGATGATGGCGGCGGACAAGGCCTGCAAGAAGCCGTAGCTCAGGCTGGCGCGGTTGCGGCTATTCCGCAGCAACGGGCGCCGGTTTGGCTGCTTGCGTTTTCAGATGTTTGCGAGTGAGGCCGGGCGTCCCGGCCTGTTCGGGGTGCGCCGCGAGATAGGCCTGCTTTAGCTCGGCGGAGCGGGAGTGGTTGCCATCTGGCGACCAGCCGGGCTTGTTGATGAAGCGGGCGACCCAGCGCCAGGGACGCGGGCCATCCGTCCAGCAATCTTGCAGGAGTGCGCCGAGCTGGCCGTAGGCGACAACGATCGGATTGTGCGTCGCCAGCAGCTTCACGGTGCCGTAGATGGGTTTGTCATAGTCGAGCTCGGGAACGAAGGAGCCGAACATCCGGTCCCAGATGATGAAGACCCCCGCAAAGTTCGCGTCGAGATAGCGCGGGTTGGTGGCGTGGTGCACGCGGTGGTGGCTCGGCGTGTTCATCACAGCTTCGAACCATTTCGGCATCCGGCCGATGGCTTCTGTGTGAATCCAGTACTGGTAGACGAGGTTGATGCCGGCCGCGAAAGCGATGAAGGCCGGATGGAAGCCAAGCAGCACCAGCGGCGCCGCGATGATGACGAGGCCGGTGAGCGGTCCGAACCAGGGCTGGCGCAGCGCGGTGGTGAGATTGTAGTGCTGCGAGGAATGATGGGTGTGATGCTCGATCCACCACCAGCGCACGACATGCGCGAAACGGTGCTTCCAGTAATAGATCAGGTCATACGCCACGAAGACGATCAAGAAACTCCACCACGTCACCGGGAATTCGAAAGCGCGATAGGGCCAGAAAGTCATCAGCATCCACAGGCCGACGGTAGCCGTGATCGTATCCACAACGGCGCTGCCCGTGCCCATGATGAGTGAGGTGATCGCGTCCTTCGTCTCGTAGCGGCCCTTGGCGCGGCCGGTCTTCACCGCCCACCATTCGAGGGTGACGGTGAGGAGGAAGAAGGGGATCGCGAAGATCGTCGGCTTGATGAAATCCATGGCCGGGAGGAATCGCACGGGGCGGCCGCGATGTGAAGCGGGCGCCTGAACGGTACGGCCTTTTTGGGTGGCGCTAGGTTGCCGCGATACTGGTAATCATCTCGTCCGGCGCAAATGCTGCGCCATCATGTCGCCAGCGTTGAACGGCGACTGCCTCTGGCGTCACGTGGAGCAGCAGGAAGCCTGCGCCCGCCCCGCGTTCGCGGGAGCTGGCGAGGGACGGGGCGGTGAGGGTATGTATGGCGGAGGCGGGGTCCTGCGACAGGAAATAGCCGTGGACGTGGCCGCACAGGATGATGGACCGGGATGGGGGCTTCAGCAGGGCGAGGGCTCTGGCGGAGCGGCGGGTACGCGACCTGACCAGCGCCTCGGAGGGCGTGAAGGGGGGGTGGTGGCAAGCGAGGAAGCGCCAGCCAGTGGGGGCGCCTTGTTCTAGTTTCGCCTGCGCTGCGGCAACATGTTCCAGGTCGAAGACGCCTTGCGACCAGTCGCGGCGTAGCTGGAAGGAACGGGCGGTGTTGGTCGACGCGACTGCGGCCAGTCCATCGCCGCCGGTCCAGAAGCCATCGAGACCAAGCCGGCCGAAGCGTCCGAAAGGGCTAAAGGCACGCGCATGAAGGGCATAGACCGGCGTGTCGTGATTGCCCGGCGCGGCGACAATTGGAACGGTTATATGGCCGAGCCAGTTGCCAGCCTGCAGGAATTCGCGACGCCGGCCAGCCTGCGTGAGATCGCCGGTGAGGGCGATGCAGTCGGGTTTGAGCGTTTCGATGGCGGTGAGAGCGGCATCAAGACACGCGGGCGATGCGTCACCGAAATGGATGTCGGTGATGTGCATGATACGGAGAGAATGGGTTGCGTCGGGCATGTACTCAGGCGCGCTGAGTTGCTTCAGATGTCGCATCGCGCGGTATGGCGAGAACAGGCAGTGCGTCTCGATCGAGCGTTACGATATTGGCGCGCGAGATGCGCATGGGTTCGCCATCAAGGACGACCAGAGGACGGCGACTGGGGAGCTTGATGTCGACCTGTTGTGCGCGGGCGATCCTAAGGCGCGGAGAAGCGCGCCAGCCGCCGGATAGGAAGGCGGCGCCAAAAAACAGCATCTGCCACACCGAGCGTATCCTGAGCGAGGCGATTTCGAGATGGTGGCCGTGCTCCTCTCCACCCGGAGCGAGAATGCGCTCAAGGCCGCCGACGGCGATGACCAGTGAGTGAGCATTGCGCCATTTCATCCCATCAAGACGCCAGCCGATCCGGCAGTGAAGCGACGGGCCAATGTTTTGGAGGAGGGCGCCAGCTGCCTGCCAGATGCGATGAAACTTATGCTGCGAACGAACGGCCTCGCGCAGGCGGGTCATCGGGCCGGGGAAACCGAAGGCAGCAGACAAGAAGAAGCTCTCGCCGCCGATGCGGCCAACGTCGAGCAAGCGCGGCCTGAGCATCGGCAGTTCGGTTGTGGCGCGGGCGAGGTCACCGTGGCCGAAGATGATCTTCGGTAAGACGTTCATGGTGCCGCCGGGCATCAGGATGACCGGAATGCCTGTGACTACTGCACGGGCGGCAGCATTGCGCGCCGTGCCGTCGCCGCCGACGACAATCACTGCCGAAGGCCTGTCATTGAATGCCTTGTCAAAGGCCGCGTCCAGTCCAGAGGGAGCAACCGACAGGACGTCAAACGTAGCGTCCGGAAGGGCGGCCTTGAGACCTTTCTGATCGAACCTGGAGCTGCTACCGGCGCCGTTGTTGACGACGACGACATAGCTCGAGTGCTGCGATTTTTGCGGGGGTGTGGCGTCCCTTGATATGGCGGGCGAGTTGGAAGCAATGACATCCTCGGCGACCGGCGCGTCATTCACGCCCGACTGTGTTGCATAGCGCTGTTCGCTGGCGGTCGGCGTCACTTCCATTTGCATCCCGCAATAGCGTCCCTGCGCACAATGCAGTCAACCGACTCCACCCATCCGTCTGCTTGCGCCGACAGAAGCGGAATGCTCGGGACGTGTTCAAGTTCCCTGTGCGGGTTGACCTTAGGGGCCGCTCAGCGTGATTGTGCGCTACAGCGGCTGGGACAAGCCGCAAGGGAGAGAACATGCGCAAGTGGACGGTGGCCGCGCTCGCGGCGGTTTCGGCTGTGGCTCTGGGCGTCGGATTGCTCGTGCCAGGGGCAATGGCGCAACAGCAGCCGGCCGGGAAACAACAGGCAGGTCAGGCAGCTGTGCAGGGAAGCGCAGCCAACCCACTGGCGGAGGGCGCCACCGAAGTCTTCGCCACCATGCGCGATGGCGTGAAGCTGGCAGGCAATCTCTACCTGCCCCAAGGCAAAGGCCCGTTCCCCTGCATCGTGGTGCGCACGCCGTACGGCAAGGACGAGATGTACAAGGATCCGCGGGGCGCTGAAGGCTACCAGAAGGCCGGCTACGCATTTCTGGTTCAGGACACGCGCGGCAAGGGCCACTCGGAAGGTTTCTACCAGGCATTCGTGAACGATCGCGATGATGGTTATGATACGATCGAGTGGATGGCGAACCAGAGCTGGTGCAACGGCAAGGTCGGCATCACCGGTCCGTCGGCCATGGGCATCACGGGCAATCTCGCGGCCATCGCCAACCCGCCGCACCTGACGGCGGCCTATGTGGTGGTGGCGCCCTTTGACCTGTTGCAAAACAGCTATCCGGGCGGGGTCTTGAAAGAAAAGGACGTGCTGGGCTGGTCCAAGGGCCAAGGCATGTCCGACGCGGTGCTCGACCAACAGCGCCGCCGCGTCGCTGATGATGTGTTCTGGAACCGTGCGGCCATGAGTGAGAACCGCAAATATATCCAGATCCCCATCTACAATTTCGGCGGCTGGTACGACATCTTCAACCACGGCAACATTTCCAACTTTGAATATCTGCAAAATCATGGGGCCAAGGGCGCACGCGGCAATCAAAAGCTGCTGATGGGCCCTTTCGGCCACGGACCCCTGTCCGGCAATCTGGAATATCCCGGCTTTGACTCTTTGAAGCTGTCGGGCGAGCAGGAAATCCGCTGGTTCGACTATTGGCTCAAGGGGATCGACAACGGCATCATGGCTGAGCCGCCGGTGAACTATTATATGATGGGCTCGGCCCAGAAGGGGGCCCTGTCCGCCAAGTCTCGGATGGTAGCGTCCGCCAACTGGCCCCCAGCCAATCGCCCAGTGTCCTACTATTTGACGCCGGACATGAAGTTGACCATCAAAGCTCCAGCAGCCGACAGTGCCAAGATTGGCTATCAGTTTGATCCGGCTAAGCCTGTGCAGACCGTCGGCGGGGCCAATCTGACCTTTGATCGAGGCCCGATGGATCAACGGGCCATTGGGGATCGAAGCGATTATCTGCGCTTCCAAACCCCTGTCCTCGAAAAGGACCTGTCGATTGCCGGACCGGTGAAGGTTGAGCTCTATGGGGCTACCGATGGGCTCGATACGGATTTTGTCGCCAAGCTGGTCGATGTCTATCCTGACGGCTATGAGGCACTGGTTCTGGATGCACCGATCCGCACCCGCTATCGCAATGGTCGGATGCCTGATCAGGTCAAGATGATGACGCCCAATGCCCCGGAAGCCTTGGAGATAGACCTCTGGTCCACAGCCCTGACCTTCGAGCGGGGCCACCGCATCGCGCTGCATATCACCTCGTCCAATAGTCCGCGCTTCGAGGTCAATCCCAATACGGGTGAAGCCCCTGGTGAACATAGGCTGCCAGCGCGGGTGGCGACCAATATGATCTATATGGATGCCAGCCATCCGTCGGCCTTGGTGCTCCCAGTGATCTATCCAGAAGGGCAATAGCCTTCGGTGAAGGACATGAGGCGGCGTCCGCAAGAGGTGCCCCTCTCAAAACACAAGGGAAACGGGAGCGGTTATGGCGATTTTGGGCAAGATCACGACGAGACATCTGGCAACGCTCCTGCAGGTCATGGGGACGATTGCCGCGCTTAGCGTGGGGCAAGGCGCCTTTCCTGCGGCGGCGCAAACCAAGCCGGCCGCGAGCCCAAGCCGAGTCGATGATTTCTTTTTGGCGGATCAAGATCTGCTCGGTCATCAGCTCTACCGGATGCGGGATGCCAAGGCCGTGGTTATGGTGACCTATGCGCCCGGCGACCGGCGTCTGAGGGCAGATGCCAAGGCGCTCATGGCCCTCAAGACCGTCTATCCCAAGGGCCTAGAACTGTTTGGACTAGACAGCCGTATTGGCGCACGGCGCGAGGTGGTCACAGCCGATATCAAGGCGGCTGGTCTCAATATACCGATCCTCTTTGACTATGAGCAGCTTGTGGGCGAAGCCCTCGGCGTCACCCGCGCGGCCGAAGTCATCGTTATCGATCCGCGCCGCTGGACCATCGCCTATCGCGGACCGGTGGATGGTGCCAAGCCAGCCCTCGACGGCCTGATGGCGGGGGAGAAAATCGCCCTACCCGCCCGCGTCGCCCTGGGCCAAGCTCTGACTTTCCCAGAACGAGCCAAGGCGTCCAGCCACGCGAAGATCTCTTACACCGATAGTGTCGCACCGATTATCCAGGCCAAATGCGCCACCTGCCATCAGCCTGGCGGGATCGGGCCGATGCCCCTTAACACCTACAGCCAGATCAAGGCCTTCTCGCCGATGATCCGCGAGGTCATCCGAACCCACCGTATGCCGCCCTATCTGGCGGACCCCACCGTGGGGGCGTTCAAGGACGATGACCGCCTGACCTTGGACCAGAGAAAGACGCTGGTTCACTGGATTGAAGCGGGCGCGCCGCGCGGCACGGGCGAAGACCCCTTACAGAAGGTGACCTTCCAAGCCCCCGAATGGCCACTCGGCAAGCCGGATGTGGTGCTCGACGTGCCACGGGTCAAGGTCCCCGCGACAGGGATCATGGACTATCAGCACCCAGTCGTGGCCAATGCCATGTCCGAGGGCCGCTGGATGAAAGCCACCACCTTCCGCATCACCGATCGTCAGGCTGTGCACCATATTCTGACCGGTGTCGTTGGCACCGACCATGTGGGCGACACCTTCTCTGAGAGCCAGTGGGGCGCGTCCTTGGGCGGCTATGGCCCGGGCCGTGGCTCCAACATCCAGCCAGACGATACCGGCGTATGGGTGCCTGCCTCAGGCGGTGTCGGGTTCCAGAACCACTATACGCCCTATGGCAAGGAAACGACCGAGAAGACCCAGATGGGGCTCTATTTCTATCCCAAGGGACAGGAACCGACCTATGTCCTGCGCACCTTCCTGATCTTCGATTTCTCAATCGAAATCCCACCGGGCGAGGAATTCCATAAGGAAACCAGCTATATTGAGTTCCCGAAGGACGCGATCCTCTATGGCATCACGCCCCACGCCCACGTGCGCGGCGGCTCGGCCCAGGTGTCGATCCTCTATCCCGACGGCAAGGAAGACAAGTTACTGGCCCTGCCCCGCTATAATTTTAGCTGGCAGTACGAGTACTTCTTGAAGGACCCCCTGAAGGTACCGGCGGGGGCCAAGATCATTGCGCGCTGGACCTATGACAATTCCACTCGCAACCCCGGCAACCTCGACCCGACCAAGACCGTCTATATGGGGGAGCAGACCTCTGAAGAGATGATGGCGACCTATCTGCACTATCGCTGGGTCGACGAGACCGTAGCCCACCAAACGCCAGACTATGAAACCCAGCTCCAGGGCAATCTGCTGATGGGAATCCTCGATGACAATATGAACGGCAAGATCGAGATGTCTGAACTGCGAGGCGGGGCAAAGGGCCCGGTCAAGATGCTCAAGACCTACTTTGCGCTCATCGATACAAGCCATGATGGTGGCATTGATGCCAAGGAGATGGCGGCGGCTGCGAAGTTAATGCCCAAGCGTAGCCCGACAGCAGGGGTTCCACCCCCGGTCCCGACGATCTCACCGGTGGCATCGCGCTGATCCTTTAGGGGTGACAAAGACCTTTCACACCCCTAGCCTGTTGCAATGTCGAATGAGGCTTGGACTGACGAGGAAAATGACCTGATCGTTGCGGACTATTTCGCGATGTTGGTCAATGACGTCTCTGGGGCCAACTACAACAAGGCCGACCATCGCAGGCGATTGGTCCCTCGGCTGCGCAACCGCTCAGAGGGATCGGTCGAGTTTAAGCACCAGAACATTAGCGCCGTCCTGAAGGGGCTGGGTGAAGATTGGATTGTTGGCTACAAGCCCCCTTCAATTTTCAACTGTCCTTGGTCGATGCGGTCGTGCGTTGGCTAGACCTCCACCCCATTTGGCGCGCCGTTGCGTTGAGCCCCATCCCGTCGAGCGGGCTCTATGAAGCGCCTCCCCTCTGGATCGGGCCGCCCCCAACGCAAAGCAATGGGCCTGCACCGCAAGAGTTGGAACAGATGCTGCACATTGCCCACAAATTCGATGTGGCAGGCAGAGACGAGAAAAACCGAGCCCTTGGGCGCGCGGGTGAGGAGCGGGTCTTAGCCCATGAACGCAGCAGTCTAGCCTTGGCCGGTCGGGCAGATCTCGCCAAGGCCGTGCGGTGGGTGGCGGATGAAGATGGCGATGGTGCAGGCTATGATATTGCCAGCTTCAATCTAGACGGAAGCCCGCGCCTGATCGAGGTCAAGACCACGAACGGCTGGGAGCGCACGCCTTTCTATATCAGCCGCAATGAACTGGCCGTCGCGGATGAGCGGCGCGCGGATTGGTCCTTGGTCAGACTGTGGAACTTTGCCCGCGAGCCTAAGGCTTTCGAGCTTCACCCCCCACTAGAGGCCCATCTCTCCCTAACCGCCACGACCTTTCAGGCCAGTTTTCATTGAAGAGAGGCTGGCAGAACGGACCATCCGAACCCTTTCAGATCCGGATGGTCACCGCCCCAATGGTTCAGGCAAAGCTCTCGGTCATGGCCGAATAGACCAGCGTGCGAAGGTCGCGGCGCAGGGTTAGGCGGGCGTCGGTGCCGATGACTTGGGTCATGAAGACGACGGTGAGGTCTTCCTTGGGGTCGATCCAGAAGGCGGTCGAGGCAGCCCCGCCCCAGAAATATTCACCCACCGTGCCGGGCAGCCGGGTCTTGGCGACATCGATATTGACGCCGCAGCCGAGCGAAAAGCCGATGCCGCTATAGCCAGACTCCGAGAAGGCGCCGGCCGGTGCCAGCTCGGTGAGGTCCTGATTGCCGGGCAGGTGGTTGAGGCTGAACAGGGCCACGCTTTTGGGGCTGAGGATGCGCACCCCATCGAGGGCGCCGCCCTTCACCATCATCTGGCAAAACCGCATATAGTCGTGGGTGGTGGAGACAAGGCCCCCTCCCCCGGATTCCAGCAAAGGCGGCTTGGCATAGCTGCTCTTTTGGGCGTCATCCTGCAGCTTCAGGCCACCGCCTTCGCCGGGGACGTAGCAGGACGAAAAGCGCGAGATCTTTTCGGGCGGACAATGGAAGCCGGTATCGACCATGCCGAGGGGTTCAAACAGCCGGGTGCGCAGGAACTCACCAAAGGCCATACCGGACACCTTCTCGATCAGATAGCCGAGGATGTCGATGGAGATGGAATAGTTCCATTGGGTGCCGGGCGAGAACTCTAGCGGCAGGCCCGCAAGCTGCTGGATCATGCCCTTTAGGCCGCCGGGGGTCTGGAAGTCATTGATCTTGTGGCGACGATAGGCAGCATCGACGGCCGTGCGCATCAAGAAGCCATAGGTCAGGCCGGCAGTGTGGGTGGCTAGATCAATGACCTTCATCGGCCGCGCGGTCGGCGTCGTCAAAAAGCTCTCAGGCATGCCCGGAACCAGGGTCGAGACCCCGCTGGCATAGACGCCAAGGCCTTTCCATTCTGGAATATAGGTCTGGACGTCATCGTCGAGGCCGATCATCCCGTCTTCGACAAGGATCATCAGGGCAACGGCGGTGATGGGCTTGGTCATGGAATAGATGCGGAAGATCGCATCCTCCTGCATGGGCTTAGAGCGCTCCAAGTCCATGTGACCGGCCATGCCCGTATGGACGTGCTGACCCTTGCGATAGATCTGCGTCATGATGCCGGGCAGCATGCCGCTATCGACATACCGCTTCTTCATCACCGCATCGAGCCGCGCGAGCCGCTCGGACGAAAGTCCAACCTGTTCTGGGGTTGCCATGGTCAATAACTCCTTGTTTTTATTTTAATGTTTCGGGGCGTCGGGCGCGATGATGGGTCTGGCATCTTTCCATTTGAAAGGCAGAACATTCGGCGTCACCGAGACCTCTGTGGTGAATTTCAGCGGATAGAGCCCGCCGCTCGGATAGGTCATTTCGACAAAATAGGCGGTCCAGCCATTGGCGGGCTTGCCGACCGAGCCGACCCAGGTGCCATCCTTAGCCCGCTGCAGGCTGGTGGCCGTAAAGGCCTTGCCGATCGTATCGACGCGGAAGTCTCGGGCCTTTGGATTGGTCGCCTGCCAGAGCTTAACCTCTGTCGGCTGGGCCTTGGAGTGGACGACGATGGCCCCATCGCGCCGGACGGTCCATTGATAGTCTGGGAGCTCGCGACCGTTCAGAATGCTGTCGTAAAAGGCCGTGATACTGTCTTGGATATCGGTGCCCGCCGTGGAGTGCTTGGAATTGGGGATCATCCGCAAGCGCTTGGTTTGCGGCAGGAGGTGGTAGCCAAACTGGGTATTATCGGGCGGGAAATATTCATCACCGACGGCATTGATGACGAACTTAGGCATCCGCATCGACGGCCGATCCCGATAGTTCAAGGGGTCCTCGATCTGGTTGACCTGAGTCAAGCCCGGCGACCCGATCGCGGCGGGGATGAGCCCGTTTTCGACATAGTCCTTCAGCGCGGGCGAGAAATAGCCCATCGCTTCCCAATGGTGCCGCGTGGTCGCTTCGACATCGAGAACATTGATGACGATGGGCACAATGGCCACCACCCGCGGATCAAGCGCCCCGACCAGCCAGGCCGTCCAAGCGCGCTTAGAGCCACCCGAAACGACAAAGCCATCGATCTTGATCTTACCGCCCTCCTCGCTCTGCAAATATTGCTGAACCGCGGTCATGGCCGCCGTACCGCTCTTGACCATGGGCAGGCGTACGAGATTGAGCGGGTTTTGGTCCTTGGCGAACTTGGCCTGCTGATAGGCGATGATTTCATCTTCGACGCGGGGACGGTCAGGCTGCTCGGCAAAGCGCAGGGGCTGGTTGGGAACATCGTCCAACTGCACCACGACGGAATGGGTCTCTACCGCCATCTTAGCAAAATGCGCTGGCGGGCCTTTGGGCGCTGGATCGGTATTGTCCCCGTTGGTTATGTAGAGAAAGCTTTTCGAAAATTTGAGATCGTCGGGGACGATGACGGTCACCCAATGTTTCCACACCGGCTTATCGACCTTCGTGGCATCGAGCCAAGTCTGGGAGGTCATGGCCAGCACCGCGCCATGATAGCCGGGGCCGCTAAAGCGATGGTCTACCGTCCAGCCAAAGGCGGGATCGGGCGCTTCGACATAGGCATCCAAGGCATTTCTTGGGTTGGCCGTCGCCGGAGCGGGCGTGGTGGCAAACAACAGCAATAACGCTGCCAGTCCAAAGGTGATCCTCATAGTCGCCCTCAAATTTCTAATGGGTTGATGGTCAAGCCCTAAGCCAGGCTCGCAAAATGTTTCACCGCTTCTGCCCGCAGGTCACGTTTCAGGATCTTGCCCGATGCGGTACGCGGCAAGGGCTCGTGCGTGATGAGGATGTAACGGGGGACCTCAAACTTCGCGAGGTGACCGGCGAGATAGTGGCGGATGGTCTCAGGATCGAGTTCCTTATCGCTGAACACCGTTGCTCCGACCTCTTCGCCCAGACGCTCATCCGGAACGGCATAGACCGCGGCCTCGTGAATGTCGGGATGGGTCAGCAAAGCCGCTTCAACCTGGCCGCAGCCGATATTCTCACCGCCTCGGATGATCAGGTCCTTGATCCGGTCGACAATGAACAAGAAGCCCTCATCATCCAGATAGGCCACGTCCCCGGTGCGAAACCAGCCATCCTCGAAAAGGGTCTTGTTGAGGTCATCGCGGTTCCAATAGCCCGGAAAGACCGAGGTTCCGCGCACCAGAAGTTCGCCCGGCTCGCCCGCGCTAAGGGCCTCCCCCGCCTCGTTGACGATCAGCAACTCCAAGACTGCCGAACAGCGCCCAGAGCTGGCGGGACGGCCTAGATAGTCGAGGCCGCCAATGCCGGTGCCGATGGCATTGGTTTCGGTCATGCCCCAACCGGTGGCCGGAAGGGCCTTTTCGAACGAGGCTTCGATCTGCCGGACCTGTTCTGGGGCACGGGGCGCGCCGCCGCCGCCGACACTGACCATGCTGGACAGGTCCTTGTTGGTCTCCTTAGCCACCCGCACCAGATCGCCGGTCATGGCCGCCGGTCCGGTGAAGGTCGTAATCCGCTCGCGCTCAATCAGGCTGGCGGCCTGATCTGGGTCCCATTTGTACATGGCCACCAGACGGCGCTGTGTGCGGTAGGACTGAAGGAATACGGCGTGGGAGCCGGTGACATGAAAGAGCGGTACCCCCAGAAGGGTCGCGGGTTGCTCGACCGGCTGAACCATAGGAATACCGCTGCTCAAGGCTCCCGCCCGAAGGTCCAACTCCCAAGACATCAGCGCGGAGATGACGTTGCGATGGGTTGAGACCACGCCCTTTGGAAAGCCCGTCGAGCCAGAGGTATAGTAGATAATCGCATTATCTTCGGGCTCGACCTTCACCGCCGTAAGGGCTGGTCCGTCGAAACTGGCCAAGAGGTCTGCCAGATCTTCAGCACCGGCAACCTTACCGGCGCGCACAGAGACGACCTTGAGGGCCGGGTCAACCTTGGCCCGCGCCAATCGCTCGAGCCGCTCAGCATCCGCGAAAAGGACCTTGGCCCCACTGTCGGCCAAGCCATAGGCCATCTCGTCGGGCTGCCAGTGCGCATTCATGGCCACCGCGATGGCGTCAATGGAGGTGGCGGCCTGAAAGACCAGAACCCACTCGGGATAGTTTCGCATGGAGATCGCGACCCGGTCCCCCTTAGTGATCCCGAAGTGGTGAACCAGAAGGCGGCTGATCTTTTGAGCCTGGCGCTGGGTTTCGGCAAAGCTGATCCGCTCCTGCTCATAGATGATGAACGGAAGATCGCTGGCGGTGGCTTCAAACATTTCGCCCAAGGAGGCCGGTGCATGGGCAAAGACCTTCTGAGCCCGTCCACGGATGATCATGGTCTCGAGCGCATAGGGCTCACCCGGCGCTGTCAAAATAGCCAAGGCCTCAGCCCGGCTCATTACGGGAGCGGCCGCTGCGCTGGTCTCTTGCATAGTGTTGAGGGTCACTGACTAAGGGCTCCGTTCAAGCGTTCTATCGACGCCAAAAGACGTTTTACTGCTCATAGACACCCCGACGCGAAAGCCACAAGCCAACCCAGTCTAAGCCCTACAGTGTCAAACTATGTTACGGGCGCGGCGGTTTCACAAGACGTTCACGGGGATTAAGCTGGGGCGCCTTCTTAACGGCGGTGGATTGCCGAGATAGGCGCGGCTCTAATCCTTTTGACTCCTAAGGTTCGGGCTCTAAGCTCAAGGGGACATACCGCGCTGTGGCTTGAGGCTGTTTTCCCTATGCTCGACCCCTCCCACCCCGTTTGGCATCATCCGCTTAGATTTGACGACGCGCCGCCGTCTTCGGATCAGGGCGTGCCGCTCGGTGATGGCCGGGTTGGTGTCAGTCTTTGGGGCAATGCCAATACAGTCTGCCTATCAGTGGACTGTGCCGACCTCTGGGACCTTCGCCCCATCCCCGAATATGAGGGTGCGGACTATCGCTGGGACCTTGTCGCAGCCGCTCATCGGGCAGGCGATCATGATCATCTCCAAACCCTGCTGGAGGAGCCCTATAACCGCGCCGGTCCAACCCGACTATCAGCCGGCCGGCTCGAGCTGACCTTTGCCGCGCCCGCCACCCACTGGCATCTTGAGCGCGCCACCGGCTTGGCCCGAATAGATTTCGCCGATGGATCCGAGCTTCTCGCCCTCATCACCGCCACGGGCAGCGTCGGGCGGCTACAGGTCAAGGGTACCGCGCCGAGCGTTCGCCTGATCACGCCGCCCTTTGGTGGCCCGCCCGAAGGATTGACACCCGACCCAGGGTTCAATCTCAGCCGTCACAATGCTTGGGACCTTGGCTATCCCGCGCCGCAGATTGTGGCGGAAGCCAATCTCGACGGATTTTTCCAAAAGGGCTTTGGCGACTTTGCCTTTGCCGTCGCTGTGGCGCACGAGACAAGGGACGAACTTTGGCAAGCCGCTTGGCATATTGGAACGGGCTCTGACGAGGACCTGCTCAACACGACCGTCGCCACCGTCAATGAGGCCCTCACCCGCCCCTTTACCGACGAGGCGCAAGCTGTGGCTGACTGGTGGTCTGATTACTGGTCACGCGGAAGAGCCCAGCTTCCAGACCCGCTGATCGAACAGACCTACTATGCGGGCCTCGCCCAGTTCGGTGCAGCGGCCCGGCGCGGTTGCCCGCCTGCCGCTCTTCAGGGCGTGTGGACCACAGACGATGGCCGCCTGCCGCCTTGGAAGGGCGACTATCACCACGATCTCAATACCCAAATGACCTATTGGCCCGCCTATGTCGGCGACCAACTTGAGGCTGGATTAGGCTTTTTGGATTGGCTCTGGGAGACAAGGCAATGCTGCCGAGACTGGACGCGCCGGTTCTACGGGGTTTCGGGGCTGAACGTGCCCATGACCGCCGATATCGCCAATCGCCAACTGGGCGGATGGCGGCAATATACCCATTCGGTTTCCACCGGCGCATGGCTGGCCCATCATTTTCATCTCCATTGGCGCTACAGCCAAGATCGTCAGTTTCTTCGAGACAGGGCCTATCCCTATCTCAAAGAGGTCTGTGATTTCGTTGAGGCCATCAGCGATCAGCGTGACGCGCTCGGCTTTCGGTCGGTCGCCCTGTCCTCGTCGCCCGAGGTGGGTGACAATCGGCCAGAGGCTTGGGTTGAGGGCTGGAGTAGCTATGATTTGAGCCTCTTTCGGTGGGTTCTGGGGGCGGCAGCGGACATGGCCAAGGCCCTAGCCCTTCCCGACCAAGCGGCCCATTGGCGTAAGGTGGAGGGTGAATTTCCGCCCTATAGCCTATCTGCCGAAGGGGGACTTTTAGTAGCACCCGGCGTGCCCTACCCCGAGCACCATCGCCACTTTTCCCATGCGGTTGGCATTCATCCGCTGGGACTGTTCGATAGCCTAGAGGGGGCGGGGTCAGACCGACAACTGGCAAGAGCGACGGTTGCCGAGATTGACCGGGCGTCTGGCGATTTTTGGATGGGCTATAGCCACGCTTGGGCCGCAGCCCTGTCTGCGTGCATCGGGGATGGCGAGACGGCCCGCAAAAGGCTACGCGACTATCAAACCGCCTTTGTCTTTCCCAATGGCTTTCATGCCAATGGAGACTGGCGCCGCCTTGGCTATGGCAAGGCCCCGTTCGGTGCCTTCACGATTGAGGGCGCGATGGGCGCGGCTGATGCGGTCCAAACCATGCTGATACAGAGCGCGCCGGGACGAATGCGCTTGTTCCCCGCGATCCCAGCCGACTGGTTGGATGTGTCCTTTGATGGCCTAAGGGCCGACGGCGCGGTGCTGGTCTCTGCAGCAGTGGAAAGGGGCCGGTTGGGCCGAGTGATGCTCAAGGCCCACACTTCGGCGCATATCCAACTGGCCTATCGAGACCAGGTTTCAGCCTTAGAACTCACCCTTATCGCTGGCCAGACCCTGACCCTCGATGAAGGCCAGATCGCGCAACTCGAGACTGCACCAAAGCTCAGCTCCTTTTAAGAAGACAGCGACGAGGCCATCATACAAGCCATCACGGCGGCTGAGGATGAGGGGATGGCCTGTCTCGATGGAGCGGGGAAACCCATAAGGGTTGCCACAGGCTGGCGTGACCCTGCGCCCTTCGATCAGATCTTTATCGAGCGCCTCTGTCACGAGGCGTCCTGAAGGGTGCGGTCTAGCCGTTGCTCCTTGTCCGAGATGTGTATAGCCTCGACAAAACAAAGAGAATACCGAGACAAAAAACTCGGAAATGGGTCATGGGACGGGAAACGGAATGCGTAAGCACAGCCGCAATACCAGTTTTGAATGGCGCTGTTCGGGCGGCCGCCTGCGCCGCTTGGCACCAGATAGATATGATCGAAACGGCTGCTTTTCCTTAGCGGGTGTTTTCAGCGTTAAGACCATGCAAGCCGCCCGCATGGTCCTGACACACAACCAAGTTAGCACCGCCATCCATGCCCATGGTCCAGCGCGACAGTCGCCTATGGTGCCTGCATGACCGACGTGAACACAACGCCTCAGGCCGACAGTGCGCCGCATTTTTCGAGGGCGCAGCGCCGATCCGGGCCCGTGCCCTTTGCGACCAAATTCTTCCAAGGGTTGGGCTCTTTGCCCGGGCAACATGAGGATTTCGCGTTCCAGACGCTGCTGCTCCTCTACTATTCCCAGATCCTAGGCCTGCCTGCCTCCTATGCCTCAGCGGTCTTGGCGATCGCCCTGATCGTCGATGCCATCAGCAATCCTTTGATCGGCGCCTGGTCTGATGGGTTCAGGTCGCGACTGGGACGCCGCCACCCCTTCATGCTGGCCGCCATCGTCCCGACCGCTCTGTTCATGTTCCTGCTGTTTCGTCCGCCGGCTGGACTATCCGTCCACGGACTAACGGCTTGGATGCTTGTCACGACGGTTTTGGTCCGGTGTGCCATGGGCTTTTTCGTGGTGCCGTGGAACGCTGTGGCCGCAGAACTGTCGGAGGACTATCGCGAGCGCACCTCAATCATCACCTATCGCATGGTGTTGGGCTGGTCCGTGGGCGTCGCCTTCATTTTCTCCACCTACAGCTTCATCTTTCCAGCCAGCAAGGTCTTCCCCAATGGGCTGATGGACCGGGATAATTACGCCACGTTCGCCATTGTCATCTCGAGCCTGATCGTGATCTGGATGTTCACGACCGCTTGGATGACCCGCAATCAGATCCCCTATCTGCCACAGCCGACAGATGCGGCTCCCCGGCAGTCTTTCATGGATATGGCACGGCGGACCCTAACGGCCCTGACCAACCGAAATTTCCGCCTTCTGTTCATCTCGACCCTGTTCATCGCCGCCGTTGCCGGGGGCAATCAGGTATTTGATGTCTATATGAACCTCTACTTTTGGGAGTTTGGACCGGGCGATCTGCGCTGGTTCGCTCTGGCCGTCGTGGGGGCTGTGGGATCGTTTTTGACCGTTGGATTGCTGCAGAAGCATTTCGAGAAACAGAAGATCATGGCCGGATCGGTTTTTGCCCTCATGGTTTTGGGTATGATCAAGGTGATCTTGCGGTTCACCGGGGTCTGGCCAGACAATGGCGATCCCATGCTGCTGATCCTGTTGGTGATCCACACCAGCTTTGGGGCCTATTTCTACGCGACGGTCCTGATCATGTTCGCCTCGATGGTCGCTGATATTGTCGATGAGCAGGACCACCAAACCGGCCTTCGCCAAGAGGGTGTCTTCTCCGCGGGCATA
>CAISGS010000404.1 GCA_903884915.1 uncultured Caulobacteraceae bacterium
AAGATGTGCGGCAGCGGTATGCAGGCAGCGATCATGGCCTTTGACGCCTTGGCCGCTGGGTCGTCCGACATCATTGTTGCTGGGGGAATGGAGAGCATGAGCGGCGCGCCCTATCTGTTGGCGAAACATCGCGGCGGCGCGCGTATCGGGCATGATACGGTGTCTGACAGCATGTATCTCGATGGCCTCGAGGATGCCTATAGCCCCGGAAAACTGATGGGGGTCTTTGCCGAAGAGGCGGCAGCGGCCTATCAGTTTAGCCGTGAGGCTCAAGACGCCTATGCCGTTGAAAGCCTGACCCGCGCGCGTCGTGCGGTGGAAACCGGAGCCTTCAAGCGTGAGATCGCGGCGGTCGAGGTCAGCACCCGCAAGGGAACTGAGGTGGTCGATACGGACGAGGCCCCGCTAAAGGCGGATTTAGCCAAGATCCCGACCCTCAAGCCCGCCTTTAGCCGCGATGGCACGGTTACCGCTGCCAATTCGAGTTCCATTTCGGATGGTGCGGCGGCCTTGGTTATCACCCGTGCGTCCGTCGCCGAGCGTCTGGGCTTGACCGTGGTTGCCCGTATCGTGGCCCATGCCGCCCATGCCCATGAGCCTGGCCTCTTCACCACGGCACCGGTACCGGCCATTCAAAAGGTCTTGGCCAAGGCCGGTTGGTCGGTGGGCGATGTCGATCTGTTCGAAGTGAATGAAGCCTTTGCCGTCGTGGCCATGATTGCCATGAAGGAACTGTCCATTCCTCATGACCGGATCAACATCAATGGCGGGGCCTGCGCGCTTGGCCATCCCATCGGGTCATCTGGCGCGCGGATCTTAGCGACCTTGCTGTCCGCCTTAGAGGCCAAGGGTGCCAAGCGCGGCGTTGCCAGCCTCTGTATCGGCGGCGGTGAGGCCACGGCAATGGCGGTGGAGCGGATATCTTAGCAGGAGGTTTGGCATGGAAGCGCAATCGGTTCAGCCCAGCGCCGTGGTCGATAGGCCTGAGCGACAGCGTTATGAATTGGCCGTTGAGGGCCGTGTCCTGTTCGCTGACTACCAGCGTCGATCTGACAAGATCTTGATTACCCATGTGGAAACGCCCACGGCTCTAAGAGGTCGCGGTCTGGCGGCGGTCTTGATGCAGGGGCTCGTCGATCATGCCGAGGGGCGGGGGCTGCAGATCGTTCCGGTCTGTAGTTACGCGCAAGATTGGATGAGCCGACGAAAGCCATAGACCGCTGGGCAAAGTAGCTGATACTACTTTAAGTTTTTAAAGATTAAATAATACCCTAGAGATAAAGAGGGTTCGCGGCATTGTCGGTCGCGATGCTTGTCAGGGGTATGTGGTGCACGATCGCCGCATTCGAAATTTGGAGGGCCTAAAGGCGACGGGCGACAGTTCGCGTGTCTTGAACCTTATCTCGGTCTGGACCCAGTCGGGCCACTTGCCGGAATATCACGCCCAGCCCCTGTTCGAGAACCGGCGGCTTAATCGTGCCCTGATCCTCAAACATCGTTTGAGAAACAATGAGCAGGACCTCTTTGAAAACCCCAATCACGTTGGCACGAAGATCTTGCTTCCCATCGACGACCGGGATTGGAAATTGGGTGGTCGATTTGTATTTGTTGGGCAGAAGGATTATCTCACAGTTCTGGCTAATACATTTGGTGATTCCATTATATACTCCACGAGAGATAGAGAAATTCTAGATATAATGGCAGGATCGCCGTCCTTAGATCCTTTTTTGCTCAAAGAAACACTGGCTAAAAACAGCGTCGTTGTCTCGCCATGCTATTTTGAAATATCAAAGCCAGATGGTCAGGCCATG
>CAISGS010000405.1 GCA_903884915.1 uncultured Caulobacteraceae bacterium
AGCACATCGCGCAGGGCATAGGCCGCCACCGCCGCGAACGAACAGCCCCGGCCATAGAGCGGATTGGTGCGGATCAGGGTGTCGCCGACGGCAAAGAATCCGAGCACCGCTGGCACTTCACCGGGGGCGAGATCACGCCAGCGGCTGAGCAGATTACCCATGCCAAACACCTTGCTGACGGGCTCGGACAGAGCCTTGTCCGTCCAGACCTTCAGACCCGGAATATTGGCGACAATGCCATCCCAAGTCTCGGGGTGAACAATGGCCTTGCGCATCTCATATTCGATCTCTGGCGTGCAGAGGGTGATCGAGAAACAGCCATTATCGGCGGGAAAGACGCCAAATTTCAGATAGCCCAAATCGCCCGTGGCCGGGGGATTGTCATCACGCGACGGCTCAACCTGACCAGGCAGCAGGCGATAGTGCCGGGTGAAATAGAGGATCCCCGCGCTCTCGCTGGTCTCGGCGATGGGGGCATTGGCGGCCATGAGCTGATCAATGGCCGAGCCGTTCTTGCCGCTGGCATCAATGACCATATCAGCCAGCATCTCGACCGGTCCGGTCTCATCCTCGCCGCGCAGGCCCGTGACCGTGACAATGCCGTCTTCATTGGTCTCAGAAATCAGCCCCCGGACAAACAGGTTCGACTTAATGGTGATGTTGGGCAAACGCTCGACATAACGCCGGATCACCAGTTCCAAGGTCGTGCGCCGACTGGTCAGGATCGACAGGTCTGCGTCCTCTTGGGTGGGTTGATAGGTCGGCTTTTGCAGGGGCGATAACATGCCCTCAAAGCCCAGTTCCCGCACCCCGACATCGAGCAGCTCTTGGCGCAAGGTGGGGTGGTCGGTCTTGATGATGGTGTTCAGACGGGCCAAGAAGGCGTGGCTCTGACGAAGATGGCCAACACCGCGCCGGGTCCAGTCATGAAAAGCCTCGTCCGGACTACCCTCAGGCGGCGGTCCGTCACGCTCGATCAGGGTCAGGGACTTGCCCGTCGGACCCAAGGCGAGTGCCGTACAGAGACCAGCAATGCCAGCCCCGATCACGAGGATCTTCTCTGTCATATCCAACCCATAGTTCTAATGGCGACGATCATGTGCCGTCGTTCAAGGTGACCATATCAAAAAATGCGGCCGTCTGTAACTGAACTTAGATCACATGGGTCGCGGTTCCAGCAACCACATACCAGGTGACAAAGAGGCTGCAGATCAGCGCGCCGGGCACGTAGCTGTTGGTCCTGCGCCAGGTGAAGGTGGCGATGGTGGCAATGACGGCCATCAGCGGCAGGAACTGGATTGCCACGACGGTGCTAAGCGGATCGAAACCGGTCAGCAGATGTCCGGTCGCGAACAGCACGCCATAATCGACCGCGAGGAACACCAAAAAGCCCAGTGCCATGGCGGTGATGGCCGACAGATATTGCGCGCGGACGCTGTCGCCCTGCACCGTCAACCGGCCATGCAGATCGCGCAGGGTCACGAGGAAGAAGGCTGTGAAGGGCAGGACATAGATTAGGGCGATCTTGAACTGCTGAGGGCTAAAGAGCTTGAGGGCGACCACCCAGAACCGGAAATCGACGGTGAAGAGCCGGTCGGCGATCATCAAGGACAAATAACCCATAGCCACCGTCAGCATCGCCACCAGGGCGCTCATGCCCCAGTGATTGTCGAAGCTCTCTTGCGGCTTCACCTTCTGAACCGCCCGCAGCACCAGAGCGATTGCGGCATTGACCAAGGCCCAGACAATGACCTGATTGGTGATGGACTGCGGCATCAGGCCGAACGGCTTGAGCAACAGGGTCACGGCAATGAAGGCGGGGAAATAGGTGACGATGGGCAAGAACGCGGTGGTCAGGAGCTTGCGGTTCCAACTGCCGTCTCGGCTTACCAGCGCCGCTTGGGCGGGATGTTTCAGGGCGGCAAAGGCGGGCAGGCTGAGCAGGAGCTCGAAAGTACCGAGCAGAAGAACGACAAAGCCGATAAAGCCAATACCGGTCCCGACCTCTTTCCAGATCCAGATCTGGTCAGACGCCGCGCGCGGTGTGCCGCCGCTCAAGGTCTGGGCAAACCAGTCGAGGCTATAGCCGATAGCGGCGGTAGAGATATGATCGCCTGGATGGGTCACGGGCGGCGTGCTCAGGCGCCGCGCCGTGCCCATGGAAATGTCACCATAGACCTTGCCGGGAACCACGGCGTCAGGGGTGCCGAAGACGGCCTTGAGCTTGTCGCTTCCGGCCGCGTCGTTCGCCTGATCGACATGCCACATGACCTTTGAAAACTCGTCAAACTGACTGAAGACGAGGCCAAGATTGCGCGGCCAAGTGGGCGAACCTTCTGCGGCGAAGGGCGCGCCGGTCGAAGAGCCTTCTAGGACGACCGAGCGATAGGCGTCAGGCATGGCGGCGGCAGCAGCGAGCACTGTCCAGCCGCCCATAGAGTGGCCTTCCAGTCCGATCTGATCCTTGTCGACCATGGGCAGGCTTCGCAGATAGGCGAGGCCATCGGGCCCGCCAAAGCCTTGGGAAAAGGCTACGCCACCGCTATAGCCGTGACCGGTCTGATCCAGAGCCAGCACCACATAGCCACGCCGCGCGAACTCAATGGCAAAGCCGCTCTGGGTCTCGCGGCTGTTGATATAGCCATGGACAGCGAGGACGCCGGGGGCAGGGGTCTTGGCGGTCGCCGTCTTGGGCACATAGAGCAGGGCGCTCATGGGCGTTCCGCTGGCACCGGTAAAGCGCACATCGGTGACGCTGACGCCGCCGGAGGTCTGGATCGTTGCGGCCAGCCAAGAGCCGACCAAAATCAATGCCCAACCGGCCAAATAGAGCCGCCACGACTTGCCCATTTTATTTCCCCCATTGTGTTGCGTAAGTCTGGCCTGAGACGGGAGGAAGTACAATCGTCTATCGAGAACCCCGATCCTGCGTCATTGCGAGGCGCGCCGCGCCGAAGCAACCCAGGGGATCATCACTTCACGTCCGCGTCAGCCCCCTGGGTTGCTTCGCTGCGCTCGCAATGACGCGGGTAAAACAAAGCCCTTTCCCCCCTTGAGGGGGAGAGGGTTGGGAGTGGGGGGTACATCCCCTCTCTACACCGCGTTCCCCGCGAAGGCGGGGATCCAGATCATTGATTCCAGCCTGCGTGTAAGGGTCTG
>CAISGS010000406.1 GCA_903884915.1 uncultured Caulobacteraceae bacterium
GGCCCTTTGGCCCACCGATCCCATCGACTATGCACCGCTCGCCTTTCCCATCTGCGTGGCGGACCGTGATGGGGTGGCGCAGGCCTTGGCAGAGCAAAGGATCTACTGCGCGAAACATTGGACAGACCTGCCCAACGATCCGGCCCTCTTTCCCGCCGCCCACATCCTGTCGGCCCACATCCTGTCTTTGCCCTGTGACCAGAGATATGAGGAGTGCGACATGGATCGGATCGTGACTGCGATCCGCGCCCTTCACGCCAAAGGTGCGCGATAGGCCGGGAAATAGTCGGTTGAGCCTGTAGTTTGGCTAAGCTGCTGATAGCGACCCTGATTCAAGACGGCTCCATAGATTGAACTCATCACCTGATCATTGGCGAAGCCGCGTTTGAAGTCGGCCAAGCCGCCCGCTCCATCGCCAACCCCTGCCCCGCCGCCAAGGTTCAGGACCTGGCCTGAGAAATGAGAAATGGCCGCGTCGTAAAGGGCATAGCTCGCGCCATTGGCATAGCCTTCGGCACTGACAGCGAGCAGGTGGTTGCTGCACACCCCCTCCCACGGATACCAAAGGTTCATCCCGACCAGCGAGTTGTCCATCCATGCGGCAAAGGTTACCAGAGTCCTATCGCCTGCCAGAACCTCGAAATAGGCCGACGAAAAGGCCGTCACGCCGCTAATATCGCGCCGCTCAACCAGTCCCGCATAGAGGTCCGACCACTGGGGCAAGTGGTTCCGCAGGGCCACGATCTCGATTCGGCATCGGCGATGTCCTCTCCTGATCCGGTCGCGATGATGCTTGGTCGGCCCATAGGTCCCCGCCTTCGGATCGACCAAATAGTGGGTCTTGAAGGGACGGCAAACGACAAAATGCTGAGCGGCTTGATCCTGACTAGGCCCCATCAGCGGATCCGGAACTAGCACCATGCTGACCAAGCCTGCCGCCGCCAGTCGCTCTAGCCCGCCCGAAAGATCACAATCGGCGGGAAGGGGACAATAAGGATAGGGGCCCATCGCATCATAGACCCCGGCAGACTGCTCCACAGAGCGGCGCAGCAGGTGGGTATTCCATTCCGGAATATCGATGATCCCGTCTTTAACGCCTAAGCCATCGGCATAGGCTTCTGTGCCGTAAAGATGCCGCATAACGTTCCCTAAGCCCCGCGCCCGTAGACCTCACGGATCGCCGTCGCTATGCGAGTTATATCGGCCTCGGTCATCGCTAGCCAGAAGGGTAGGCCAAGCGTTGTCTGGGCCAGATGGTCGGTAATCGGCAGGGCGGTCTTGGGATAGTCGCTAAAGGCCCGGCTCATATGACAGCCCGCGCCCCACCATTGCCGGGTCTCAATCCCCTGCGCCAACAGATGCTCGACCATCGCCACGCTGGACCCCTCAGCCAGCGTCACGACACAGACACTCGAGATCCAGTTCAGGCCCCAGCCCTCTTGAAACTGTACGCCGGGCAAAGAGGCCAGCGCCGTCCGATACAGCTGCGCCCGCGCCATCCACTGGATTCGGTCCACGGGCCAGCGATCTAAAGCGGCCATCCCAACTGCACCGGAAAACTCGCTCAGCTTAGCGTTTGTCGCGACAACCTTCGCTTCCCGATCGCCCAGAAAGCCGAAGCTTGTCATTTGCCGGACACGTGTCACAAGCGCCTCATCAAGATGGGCCAGATAGCCGCCCTCACCAATACCCAGCGCCTTGGTCGCATGCAGGCTGATCACCGTCGGCAAGGGGCAGGCGTCCACCGCATCAAAGGCCGCCGCGGCATCGACAATCACTTCAATGCCGGTCTGATCGCGAAACTGGCACCAGCCCTCTAGCGGAGGCATATGACCATGGGGTGCCACGACGATCAGCGCACTGACCGGCCCGGGTGCCTGATCGAGTAACGCCAGCACCCTCTGCGGGTCGAGCGCGCCGGTCTGCGGATCAACATCAACGAACCAGGGTACCAGACCCGCCTGGATCACCGCATGGGCCGTTGCGACAAAGGTCCAGGACGGAACGATGCACAGGCTCCCCGCCGCCAAACCCATCGCCTGTAGCGTCAAGGTGATCAGCTGCGTCGCATTGGACCCCGTCGTGACATGCGCCCCCGGCCCTAATCTCTCAGCTAGCCTCTGTTCAAGGCCGCGGATCATCGGTCCGAAATTAGAATACCAGCCAGACCGATCAATCGCCTCGAGATAGGGTGCCAAAGCCTGCGCCGTCGGCAACACCGGACGAGCGACCGGAAGGGTGGTCAGGGATGGGGCCGAGGCCGCTAAGGGCACGACAGCTAAGGCGCGTTTGAATGCCATCATCGAATTTGCCCCCCAACCGACGCAGCCCTTCATGCTCAAAAGTGAAGTGTTGCGCACAGAGTCTCGGGCCTTAGCCGCCCGAATCTCATTAAGCTTTAACCATAAACCTATTCATTAATCACTAAAGCGCTGAACTAGAGGGTACGAAACTAGTTATATACATGTCCTTGGGCGCGTCGCGCTTAACGCACCTGATTGTTTTTGCATGGCAGTCGTCGTAGGTGGAAGGCCCTGATTGATCAAAATCGCTTAGGGCTTAGGTGTCTGACGTAATGACCATGAGAGAAAAACTTTTAAAACCTATTATTACTGGTCATATATTTTTTCGATGCTTATTGGCAGGCGAGCGTCA
>CAISGS010000407.1 GCA_903884915.1 uncultured Caulobacteraceae bacterium
GGACGGCCCTTTACCGGCGATGCGGCAGGCCGATTGCTGTACGACACCCTCCTCAAAACAGGCTTTGCGACGGGCACCTATGAAGAGCGTCCTGACGATAGTCTGGTCCTGACCGACTGTATGGTGACCAATGCCGTGCGTTGCGCCCCGCCCGGGAACAAGCCCTTGCCGGAAGAAGAGGTGGCCTGCCGCCCGTTCTTGACCGCGCGGATGCAGGCCTTGCCAAAGCTTCGCGCTATCGTGACACTCGGAGACGTTGCGCGAAGAAACGTTCTAAAGGCCTTGAACTTAAAGGCCAATGCAGTCAATCCGGGGCATGGCGTGATCGCCGATGCCGGACCCTACCGTCTGTTCAATTCCTACCATTGCTCTCGCCTGAACACGAACACGGGCCGCCTAACGCCGCAGATGTTTGAAGACATATTCCTGAGCGTGCGGCGCTATCTAGAGGCCTAGCCCCGGTCGCGCATGATCCGGCCCTGTTCGCGCTTCCAGTCGCGGTCGGCCTCGGTGGCGCGCTTGTCGTGCAGCTTCTTGCCCTTGGCCAGACAGAGCTCCAACTTCACCCGGCCCTTTTCGTCGAAATAGAGCTTGGTCGGGATCAGGGTCTGGCCTTCGCGGCCAATCGCGCCAAAGAACCGGTCGATCTGACGACGGTGGAGCAGCAGCTTGCGCGGGCGGCGCGGCTCGTGATTGAAACGGTTCGCTGGCCCATATTCAGGGATATAGGCGTTGATCAGCACAATCTCGCGCCCTTCGGTGGCCGCATAGGACTCGGCGATATTGGCCCGACCCTCGCGCAGGGCCTTAACCTCGGTTCCGGTCAACACCATCCCCGCCTCGAAACTGTCTTCGAGGAAATAGTCAAACTTGGCGCGCCGGTTCTCGGCGATCAGCTTATGCAGGGCCATGATCAGATCAGCCCGGCTTCCCGCATGGCGTCTAGGATGGCGGGCTTCACCTCGTCATTGCACGGCGCGATCGGCAAACGCACAGCGGCCTCACATAGGCCCAGATGCGCAAGGGCGAACTTGGTCGGTGATGGCGACGCGTCGAGGAACAACGCCCTATGCAGCCGGACCAAGCGGTCCTGCTGATAGAGCGCCTTGGCCCAGTCCCCCGCTGCGAGCGCATCAAACATGCTGGAGACAGGCCCCGGAGCGACATTGGACGTCACCGAAATGCAGCCGTGGCCGCCATGGGCGACATAGCCCAAAGCCGTTGGATCATCGCCCGACAGCATGACAAAGTCCTCACCACACATCAGCCGCATCAGGCTGGCACGGGTAAGGTCCCCGGTCGCGTCCTTGATGCCAATGATATTGGGCAGGACCGCGAGGCGAGCCAAGGTCTCATTATGGATATCGACGCTGGTTCGGCTGGGAACGTTATAAACGAGCACCGGCAACTGAACGGCACTGTTGATCGCCTCATAGTGCCGATAGAGACCCTCTTGGCTGGGCCGATTATAATAGGGCGTCACGACAAGAGCGGCATCAGCCCCTTCGGACTTCGCAAACCGCACCAGCTCGATGGCCTCGGCGGTGGAGTTGGAGCCGCACCCGGCGATCACCGGCACCCGGCCCGCGACCGTCTTCAAACAGAGAGATACGACGCGGCGATGCTCATCATGGCTCAGGGTCGCGGTCTCACCCGTCGTTCCGACAGGAACAACCCCGTGGATCCCCTCAGCAATTTGTCGCTCAACCAAGGCGACAAAGGCCTCTTCATCAAACGCGCCATTCTTGAAGGGCGTGACGAGGGCTGTAATGGCGCCGTGGAACAGGGGGTGAGTCATTTTGCGCAAGAAGCCGTAAAACGCCGCGACAGAGGTTGCGGCAAGAGGGATTAAACCGGACAATATGGCGGCAGGGGGTGCCCTAGCAACCATCGCCTCGCATCTGTTGAACTAAAGAAGGTTTTTATAGCGTGATTATTGGTCGTCCCTTAGCTGCCATAGCCGGACTTGTCCTGCTTTATGGCGTCGCTGAAGCCCAACCGAGCGCTATTGTGGCCCAAACCACGCTTGAAACGCCATTGAGCGGGCAAGGAACCGTCAGCGGACTGACATCACGGATTCTCACAACAAACGATGCGGCCTTGCTCAGATCGGCGCTCGATGCGACGAATCGGGGTGATGACGCGACGATCCGGCGGGCCATGGCCGGCCTCAGCGACCCCGTTGCGCAAAAGATTGCCCTCTGGACCCTCACCGACAGCCTTTCAGACCGGATGAGCTTTGCCGAACTGGACCGCGCCCGCAAAGACCTCGCCGATTGGCCGAGGGCCAGCCGCAGGCAAGGTGCCGCCGAACATAAGATCGAGACCAGTGGTCTGACCCCTCTCGCCATCGTGGAGTGGTTCAAGGCCACGCCGCCTCAGACCTCAGCCGGGGTCATGGCTCTGGCATCGGCTTGGCGCACTCTTGGCCGCACCGATCAGGCCACATCCCTGATCCGGGCCTACTGGCGAGATCAACTGTTCGATGCCCAGACCCAGCGCACCCTGCTGTCCCGGTTTGGCGATCTCCTGACCCCCGACGATCACGCCAAGCGCGCCGATATGCTGCTCTTTGGTCAACCCGGTCAGGCCAGCCGCGACCTCCTGCCCCTGCTGGATGAACCGCGCCGACAACTGGCCGAAGCCCGCCTAGCCCTGCGCAGCGGCTCTAACCTCGGCAAGGTACTCGAGACATTGCCTGAAGACCTCCGCTCTGACCCGTCCTTAAATATGGAGAAGGTCGCCTATTTGCGCCAAAATGGCCGCGAAGCCGAGACCCTAACCCTTGCCAGCGCCCTGCCGCCCTCACCTTCCTATGCAGAAGCCTCCGATCGGATGTGGCGCGAGCGGCGCTTGATCTTCAATCTGGCCCTTCGCGCGGGAAACTATGACAGTGCCTACAAGGCCGTCACTGGCCACGGCATGACCTCTGGCACGAACTATGTCGAGGCAGAGTTCATCGCGGGCTGGCTGTCGCTGACTAAGCTTAAGATGCCGGCCCGCGCCGATGAGCATTTTGCCCATATTCAAGCCTCTGGGTCCTCACCCATCACCCTGTCTCGCGCCTTCTATTGGCGAGGCCGCGCCGCCGAGGCTATGGGCGATCCCGTCGCTGCCGCAACCTTCTATGGCGATGGCGCCCAGTATATCACGACGTTCTACGGACAGTTGGCCGCCGAAAAGGCTGGCCTTCGTCAGATCGAATTGCCGCGCGAGCGCGCACCGACCCTTTCCGACCGGGCGCGGTTTGAGAACCGTGATGTGGTCAAGGCGACAAAGATTCTGATCGAACTGGACCGCCAGAGCCTGTTTAGAACCTTCATTCTGACCTTGGACGACACCCTGCCAACGGTCGAAGAATGTGCCTTGCTGGTTGATTTGGCCTCTACCCATGGCGAGCAGGAACTGGCCATGAGGGTGGTCCGCGCTGTCGCTCAGCGGGGCTTTATCCTTCCCGAACGGGGCTATCCGGTCCGCGAAGCCCCCACGGCCCTCGAGGCCCCCGAAGCGGCAGCCGTCTTTGGCATCACCCGTCAGGAGAGCGGCTTTGACCCGCGCGTCTCGTCCGGCGTCGGAGCCAGAGGCATGATGCAGATCATGCCCGAAACCGCGCGCAGCGTCGCTAAGCGCATAGGCGTGGCCTATGACCCCAACCGTCTCAGTGACCCCGACTATAATATGCGTCTTGGCTCGGCCTATCTGGGCCACATGATCACTGGCTTTAGCGGCTCCTATGTGCTTGCAGCAGCCGCCTACAATGCCGGTCCGGGCCGTCCGGCAGCTTGGGTTGGGTTCTGTGGTGATCCACGCAACACAGAGGCCGACCCCCTCGATTTCATCGAATGTATCCCCTTCTCGGAGACCCGTAACTACGTCATGCGGGTGATGGAAAATGTGCAGGTCTATCGGGCGCGCTTAGGCGGCGGCTCGGCGCCTCTGACCCTGACTGAAGATTTGAGGCGCGGCATCTATAGGCCTAAGCCTGCGGTCCTGATCGAGACGGCGTCCAATGCGGAAGTCCCGGCCAATGGCAGTAGCTCAGGCACCACGACCCTGTCCCAGCCCTAAGCCAATCCCATCCCTATCGGGCCAGCGCCTGAGCAAAGACCCGCGGATCCACATTCCCGCCTGAGGCAATGACCAAGGCCGAGCGTCCCGCAAGATCGAGCTTACCAGACAAAAGCGCAGCTAAGGCCACAGCACCACCGGGCTCGATCACCAGCTTCAGGTGACGAAAGGCAAAGGCCATGGCGCTTAAGACCTCCTCGTCGCTGACCGCCAGAGCACCGCTGAGGCGCGGGCCATTGATGGCAAAGGTCAGGTCGCCCGGCCGTGGGGCCATCAGGGCATCACAGAGGCTGGCGCGGTCAGGCACCCGTGTGACGGGCTCACCGGCTGCCAGACTGTCGGCATGGTCGGTAAAGCCCTCAGGCTCGACCACATAGAGCAAGGTCGCGGGCGAGAGGGCCTCGAAGGCCAGACCGATACCGCCTAGCAGGCCACCACCGGATGCGGGACAGAGCAGCAAGTCCGCCGTCTGACCCATGGCGTGAAGTTGCCCCGCTGCTTCCAGACCGACCGTTCCCTGCCCGGCCATGACATAGAAATCATCAAAGGCGGGCACGACCACCGCCCCGCGATCCTTGGCGATCTGGGCAGCAATGGCTTCGCGGCTCTCGGTGAAGCGGTCATAGAGCACCACCTCTGCGCCATAGCCAAGGGTGGCCTCTCTTTTGATCGTGGGCGCATCAGACGGCATGACGATGAGAGCGGGCATGCCCAGTTCACGCGCGGCATCGGCAACGCCTTGAGCATGGTTGCCAGAGGAGAAGGCGACAACGCCCCGCCTGCGCTGATCCGCGTCGAGCCGACAGAGGCGATTATAGGCGCCGCGAAATTTAAACGAGCCGGTCCTCTGCAGAACCTCAGCCTTGACCCACACCGTGCCGCCGCAGGCCTCATCCAAGGCCGCGCAGGAGACGATGGGCGTGAGAACAGCCTGACCGGCTAATCGGCGCGCTGCATCTTCGACGTCGCTATAGGTTGGCAGAATGAGAGTCGGAGCCACCACGGTCTGCGCGCGCTAGTCGATCACGAGGCCGTGGAGCAAACCGTCGAGCATGGCTGAACGCAGGTCAGCCATCGCTTCCCAGTTAAAACTCGGGCTCGAATGGACCAGCGTCACAAGGCCATGACAGCCTGCCCAGAGGGTTTGAGCGGCCACATCGACCGTCCCGGTCCGCAGTCGCCCGCAAGCGGCGATCTCCGCCACGACACTGCGAAACTGCGCATAGGACTGAGCTCCAAGATCGACAGAGGTCTGTGCGCGCTCTTCGGTCACTTCCGCAGGCTTGGCGCAGAAGATCAGTTGGTAGGCATTCGCGTTTTCGATGGCAAAATCCATATAGGCATCGAGGATGCCTCGAACGCGAATGACGGGATCACCCGGTAATTGCGCGATCTGGGTGTTGGTCGCCAGCATATGCGCGATGGCGTCGGAGGTGATCTCAAGCAGAATTTCTGCCTTATCCTTGAAGTGCATATAGAGCGCCGTCGAGGACACGCCGACCTCATCGGCGATCCGCCGAATGGTGGCCCCATCATAGCCCTCCGCCACAAATATACGCTCTGCCGCCGCGAGAATCTCAGCACGGCGCAGGTGGCCATCACCTTTGGGTTTGCGGGCTGATCTATTGGCCTTGGTAGCAATCACGGTCACGAAAAATTCCTAGAGTTCCCTTAGGGCACACTAAAGGCGTTTGTGACAAAACTGCAAGCGGCCTGATCAGAAATGAAAATCTTTCATAGATTGCAATAACCTCCACACAATCTCCAATGCGTTTTCAATTCTAAATTGTGCGTCAAGATTTGATCATTCAGCAGAGAATGACCAATGCGCGAACCGTCGCACAGCTTCATTTTGGATCGCGCCGAATTCGTTTCGAGCGCGCCGTTGGATCGGCTGGTCGAACAGCCCTCCAACAGCCCACCGGATTTTGCAGATCGTCCGACTGCACGCGATGGGCCTGGACCTGAACAGAAGCTTCTGTGGGCAAGCCTTGTGATCGCGGCAACGATGGCTCTCATCCTTTGGCCCTCGACAACCCTGTCCTATGTCCGCACAGGACTATGGGTCCTCTTCTTGGTCGTTAGCGTGATCCGAGGCATTGCCGTTTTTCTCTCTGCACCAACTCAAATTGAACCACCAAAGCGCGCCAGAGGTGGCCGCTTGCCGATCTACTCCATTATTGTGCCGCTCTACAAAGAAGCCAACATGGTCAAGCAGATGGTGCGAAACCTCAAGGCGCTGAACTATCCACACAAGGCCCTCGACGTCATCTTTGCCATCGAGGCCGACGACAGCCAGACGTTCCATGCCCTGACAAGGCAGCGCCTTCCCCCTTGGATGCGGATTATCATCGCCCCACCCGGAAGCCCTCAAACCAAACCCAGAGCCTGCAACGTCGCACTGGATCAAGCTGTCGGCAGTTTGGTTGTCATCTATGATGCCGAAGACCGGCCGCACCCTGACCAACTGATGGAGGCGGCCTACCGGTTTATGGCGGTAGATGAACAGTTGGCCTGCCTCCAAGCCCCCCTAAGGATTCTACCCGGCAAGGGGTTCTGGTGTCGGCAATTTGCCTTGGAATATGCCGCCCATTTCGAGACCTTCTTGCCCGCCCTTGCCAAGGTGGGCAGCGCCGTGCCCTTGGGCGGCACGAGCAATCACCTTCGCGTCGAGACTTTGCGCCAACTCGGTGGATGGGATCCCTACAATGTCACCGAGGATGCTGACCTCGGCTTTCGCTTAGCGAGCGCGGGCTTTAGGACTGAAATGCTGACCCTGCCGACTTGGGAAACGCCCACCGCGCGGTTCAGCGTCTGGCTTCCGCAACGCTCGCGCTGGCTCAAGGGCTATATGCAGACCCTGATCGTCTGGACCAAAAGCCGCAGCGGTCTAAGCCTCGCCAATCAAGCCTCTCTCTGGCTCACCCTTGGGGTTTCCGTCCTATCGGCGCTGATCCATGGACCCATTGCCCTGCTGCTCCTCGTCCAGTCCATCCTCGCCGTCTGCGGCTGGGGACCGTTCATTTCCTCAACGGGCCTCGTGCTTGTTGCGACGGCTTGGACCTCGGCTGCCCTGTCAATGTCGGTCGGTGCCAAGCGCGCGGGGATCGATCTGCAGGCCAAGGATCTGGCCTTAGCGGTCGCCTATTGGCCCCTTGCCACCCTCGCGGCCGCCCGCGCCTTCTATCAGTTGCTGTTCAAGCCCTATTACTGGGACAAGACCCCACACAAACCAGAACCTTTACGAACCGCCCCCTGACCGCGTATCCAACGGCATGAACGCTTCATCGCCCAAGGCCGCTCCGGCCATCGCCGCCACGCCTCTGGTCATGCGCACCACCGCTTGGAAGGACTATGCCCTGCTCGACAGCGGCAACGGTCGCAAGCTGGAACGCTATGGCCGCTACAAGGTCGTGCGGCCAGAACCGCAGTGCCTGTGGTCACCGAGACTGTCTGAATCCGTCTGGGCCAAGGCCGACGCCGTGTTCGATCCCACCGATGAGGATGAGGCCGGGCGCTGGCGCTTTTCGGGGCCAACGGTTGAGACCTGGCCCCTGAGCTGGGGCGATGTGAAGTTTCACGGCCGCTTCACCGCCTTTCGTCACCTCGCCTTTTTCCCCGAACAGGCTGCCAACTGGGCCTATCTCAATGATCGGGTCCGCGCACGGGTCGCCAAGGGCGGCGAGCCCCCCAAGATCTTGAACCTGTTTGGCTATACCGGCGTTGCCAGTCTGGTCTGCGCCGCCGCCGGGGCCAGCGTCACCCATGTCGATGCCTCCAAAAAGGCCATTGGCTGGGCAAGGGATAATGCCACCCTCTCGGACCTAACCGACCGCCCAATCCGCTGGATCTGCGAAGATGCACGCAAATATGTCCAGCGTGAGGTTCGGCGCGGCACGCGCTATGACGGGATCATCCTTGATCCGCCGAAATATGGCCGGGGGCCAACCGGCGAAGTGTGGCGACTGTTTGAGGACCTACCTGAACTTCTCAAACTATGTACTGAACTTCTTTCAGATAATGCGGATTTCTTGATCCTCAACGCCTATGCTGAACGGATCAGCGGCCTGTCCCTAGCTGGACTGATGGCCGACAATATGGCCGGTCGCGGCGGCGAGATTGATTGGGGCGAATTGGCCCTGATGGAGGATCAAAGCCAGCGCGGCGTGGGTCTGTCCTTCTTCTCACGCTGGGGCGCCGGGGCCCAATGACCAGCCGCACCATCACCTCCCTGACCAATCCGACCGTCAAGGCTGTTCGTGGCCTGCACCTGCGCAAAGAGCGGGAAGACAGCGGCCTGTTCCTTGCCGAGGGCTTGAAGATCATTACCGAGGCGGTCGATCTCGGCCACGCCCCCAAGATTCTGCTCCACGGCGCGGAGGCTGCGGGCCATCCGGTGTTTCGCCGCGCTGCGGCTGCTGCCCGGGCGGCGGGCGGTGAAGTGATCGAGGTCAATCGCGACATCCTCGAAAAGGTCTCCCGGCGCGACAATCCCCAGGCCGTGGTTGGTGTTTTCGAGCAGGTCTATACACCCCTCGCCGATATCCAGCCTCACGAGGCCGCCTGCTGGGTTGGGCTCCAGGCTGTGCGTGATCCGGGCAATCTGGGAACCATCGTGCGCACCGCCGACGCGGCGGGCTGCGGCGGCGTGATCTTGGTGGGGGACTGTACCGATCCCTATTCGGTCGAAGCGGTTCGCGCGACCATGGGCTCGATCTTTGCCGTCAAGATCGCCAAGGCCACGATCGAAGAGTTCATCGACTGGCGCAAGGATTGGCCGGGGTCAGTTGTCGGCACCTTGCTGAGCGCCACCCATGACTATCGCGCCGCCCCCTATCAAAGGCCAACCCTGATCCTGATGGGCAACGAACAGGCGGGCCTTCCGCCTGAACTGGAGGCGGTCTGCGATGTTGCGGTGAAAATCCCAATGCGCGGGCGGGCCGATAGCTTGAACCTCTCGGTCGCCACGGGGATCATGATCTACGCTGCGACGGAGTAACATCCTCGTCCTTCGACAGGCTCAGGATGAGGATGACTGCACTATACCCCCAGATCCCGTGTTCCCTGCGAAGGCGGGGACCCAGAAGCGTCTAGAACGAACCGCAGGTTAGCCCCCATCTGGATCCCCGCCTTCGCGGGGAAAACGGAAGGATGGAAACAAGCCCCCTTTGATGCTACGCATCGCTTCCCCCAGAGGGGGAAGTACCGGCACAGCCGGGGTAGGGGGGGGCATCCCCGTCATTTAAAACGCGTTCCCCGCGAAGGCGGGGACCTAGAACCTTTCAATCCGACGGTAACAGACCCACTGGATCCCTGCCTTCGCGATGAGCGCGCGGGAGGAACCATGAATCAGCGTCATTGCGA
>CAISGS010000408.1 GCA_903884915.1 uncultured Caulobacteraceae bacterium
ACTGTCGTACACGTCTTGGCCGATACGCCGCCGGGTGAGGGGTTTGAACCGGTCTTGGGTGGACTGGAGGATGTCTATTTCTCCGTCCTATCTGCATCGCGCCGTGTGGCCTGAGCCGGGGGACTGATCATGTTCGGCAAGATTGCGGCCTTTGAATTTCGCTACCAGCTGCGACAGCCGCTGTTCTGGGTGGTGTTCACATTCTTTTTCCTGTTGACGTTCGGATCGGTCACGATCGATCAGATCCAAATTGGGTCGGGAGGAAATGTTCATCGCAATTCGCCGTTCGCGATTGCCCAGACCCACCTGATCCTGTCCCTCTTCTATATGTTCGTCACGGCTGCCTTTGTCGCCAATGTGGTTGTTCGCGATGACGAGACCGGATTTGGTCCTATCATCCGGTCGACGCGGGTCACCAAAGCCAACTATCTGCTTGGCCGGTTTAGTGGAGGCGTTGGCGCTGCCGCAGTGGCCTATCTGAGTGTTCCACTGGCTTTCTTCCTTGGTTCATTAATGCCTTGGGTGGACGTCGAAACCTTGGGACCCAATCGGTGGCAAGACTATGGTTTTGCCTATGGGGTCTTGGCCCTTCCCGCGCTCCTTTTAACCAGCGCAGTGTTCTTTTCTGTCGCGACCATCACGCGGTCGATGATGGCGACCTATGTGGGTGTTGTCGCGTTCTTCGTTATCTATTTGACGTCCATGACCTTGCTGGACAAGCCGCAGTTTGAGCAAGGTGTCGCCTTGGTCGAGCCCTTCGGATTGGCGGCCTATGGGCTTGCGACCAAATATTGGACCGCGGCGGACCGCAATCTCTTAACCCCGGCCTTCAGCGGACTCTTGATGTGGAACAGGCTCTTTAGCCTTGCCCTATCGGCAGGCTTTTTGGCCCTAGCCTATAGTCTTTTTAGGTTTGAAGCCCCCGCTGCTCGGCGGCCGAAAGGGGGGCAAGCGGAGAGGGCCAACGATCCGGCCCCACCGGCTCGCAGCGGCGCGCTACCGGCCCCAAAATATGATGCCCAGTCACGCTGGACCCTGCTCTTGGTTCGAACCCGCTTGGAACTCAGCCAAGTCTTTCTAAGCCCGGCCTATATCGTGCTTTTGGCGCTCGGCGTGGTCAATGCCGGGGCGTCACTTTGGTATGCCAATGACCTCTATGGCGGGACCATCTATCCCGTTACACGGGTGATGATCTCAACACTCGAAAACGCCTTCAGCATCATCCCAATCATTGTCGCGATCTATTATGCGGGCGAGCTGGTCTGGCGCGAACGCGACCGGCGCACCCATGAGATTATTGACGCCACGCCGATCCCGGACTGGGCCTTCTTTGTCCCCAAGACCCTCGCCATAACCCTAGTGCTGATATCGACCTTAGCTGTTGGCGTAATGACCGCCGTCGCCTTGCAGGCAATCAAGGGCTATTTCAGTTTTGAGGTTGGGAAATATCTGCTGTGGCTGGTTCTTCCAGACGCGGTGAGTTTCCTTCTGATCGCAATTCTAGCGGTCTTTTTGCAGACCCTATCGCCCCAGAAGTTTGTCGGCTGGGGTCTGATGGTGATCTATTTGATCTCCAGACAGGTCATGGGCAGTTTGGGTTGGGAGCATCTGCTCTATCGCTTTGGGGCCGCACCCTACGTGCCCTTGTCGGATATGAATGGACAAGGCCAGTTCTGGATCGCCAATGCTTGGCTTCGCCTCTACTGGACCGCCTTTGCTCTCGTTCTTTGCGTGCTATCCTATGCCCTGTGGCGCCGGGGTGTGGATACACGTCTCATGCCGCGACTTCGGCGTCTCGGCGCGCGGTTAAGGGGGACCCCCGGGATTATTCTGGGCACCGCTTTGACGGTGTTTGTCGCGACGGGAAGCTATATCTTTACCAATACGAACATCTGGAACAGCTACCGCACGCACCTAGACGATGAAAAGTGGCAGGCCGCTTACGAAAAGGACCTACTGCCGTTTGAAAAGATCGCGCAGCC
>CAISGS010000409.1 GCA_903884915.1 uncultured Caulobacteraceae bacterium
ACGGCACTGATCCTGCTGTCGACGGTGCCGACCTACAATATTCTGTTTGTGGCCAGCGCCTTGATCGGTGGCTCGGCGGGAGGCGTACTTCCCGTTTGGCCAGGTCTGATCGCCTCGCGGTTTGGACCCCGTGCCTTGCCGCAAGTGATGGGCTTGATGAGTCCCTTGGTTTTGAGCCTTCAAGGCTTCGGCGCACCCATCGCAACGGGCATGCACTATCGCCCTGCCTTCCTGATTTTTATCGGGCTGCTGGTCGTATCGGCCTTTATATCGCGCAACTTTGCCAAGCCCAGCGCTGAGGCCAAATAGGGCGGGCTCGGCTCAGTTGGTCGGGGCGGGCCTTGGTCCCTCCCGGCCGTCTTGGCGAATAGAAAAAACGATCTGGATGGATATTCAAATGACGCAGTCACGGGGCTTTGGACGCAAGGCTCAAGCGGTTATGGGCTTGGGCACACTGATAGGGGCTGCCTTCGTGCTGGTGAGCGGGGTGATGGCTCAGGCCCAGCCGGTAGCACCGCCAGCCGCACCGATGGCTCCTGCGCCCCTGAGGCCCTTCCAGATTATCTCGATAGATCCCGCCTTCGACGCGCTCTTGGCACCGGACGCTAAGCTGGAAACCATCGTCAACATTCCAGGCCTAAACGGTGAGGGGCCTCTTTGGCGCAAGGGCAAGCTCTGGTTTTCGGACCAGAAGGGTGGCAATCTTTACGAACTCAGTATGGACGGAACCTATCGGGTGGTGGCTGAACAGGCCGGTGGACCGATTGATTCGAACCTCAAGATGAACCAAGGCCCGAACGGCTTGGTCCCCTTTCCCGGTGGCGTCGTCCTTATGGCTCGCCAAAGTATCCGCGATATCGGCATGGTTGGGGCGGACGAGAAGATCAGCAGTTTCATCCCGAACTTTGACGGCAAGCGGTTTAACAGTCCCAACGACATGATTATCGCCAAAGACGGGTCCATGTGGTTCACCGATCCGCCGTTCAGCTTGCCGGGCTATAACCAGCCGCCCGGAAACGTGTCGCCGCCGTCGCGACAAATCCCGTTCAACGGTGTCTTCCATTATAAGAATGGCAAGCTCACGCCCGTCATCACCGACATGAATCTCCCAAACGGGATCGGTTTTTCACCTGATGGTAAGGTGCTTTATGTCGCCAATACCCGTCCCGAAATGTATGTCCGCGCCTATGACGTCAATAAGGATGGCGCGCTCTCGAATATGCGCGAGTTCATCCATTTTGCGCCCGACAGCCCCTTTGGCCGCGGGGCTCCCGATGGCCTGAAGGTCGACAGTCAGGGCAATGTTTGGATGACCGGCCCCGGCGGCATCATTGTTATTGATCCTAAGGGCAAGTTGATCGGCCGCATTCAACTGCCTGCCGGATCAACCAACATAGCCTTTGGTGAAGCGGACTATAGGAGCATTTTTCTGACTTCAGGGGCCAATATCTATCGGATTAAGACCAAGGTTAAGGGTCAGATCCCCATGTATGCGCAGCCCTAATCGCGCCAGCCTCTCGACCTAACGCATTTGATAATGGCTCTTCGACTGGGCTGAAGACTGGAGTTTTCTATGGTGCCGCTGTTTCTTCGTCCGCTCGCTCATGCCTTGGCAAGTGTAATGGGTCTGTCGCTTTTGGCTGTGGGGACAACTGCGGTGAGCCTGCCGGCCAATGTGGGCTGGGAATATAATGCGGGTCCAGCCTCCGATCACTTTTCCTCATTGGATCAGATTACCAAGACCAACGTCAGTCAGCTCAAACAGGTCTGGAATTTCCCGATTGAGGTTGGTGGATTAGAATCTCAGCCCATCGTGGTTGGCCGAACACTGTTTGCGATCACGCCTGGGCGGCGGCTTGTGGCTTTGGATGCGGTGACGGGCGAACAGAAATGGATCTTTGATCCGCAGGTTCCCGGTGGCCAGCCCATCAGAGGTCTTGCCAGTTGGACAGATGGCAAGACCACGCGGCTTGTTTTTAGCAACCAAAATCTGATCTTTCTCCTCGACCCTGCTACGGGAAAGCCGGACCCCAAGTTTGGCAAGGGTGGGCAGATCAATCTGCAAGAACACCTGCGGGGGAAGGCGGAAGACAATGTCTTCTATGTGACCTCTCCGGCCATTCTCTATAAGAACCTGATCATTGTCGGGGGGGGGCGTGTGGCAGAGACCTTGCCTGCCTCGCCAAGCCCTGCGCGGGCCTATGATGTGCGAACCGGTAAGCTAGTCTGGACCTTCCACACGATTCCGAGGCCCGGTGAGGTCGGGGCCGAAACCTGGCCTAAGGATGCTTGGCTGACCCAAGGCGGCGCTAATGCTTGGGCGGGCACGACCGTCGATGTGAAAAACGGTCTGGTCCTGATCAATACGGGCTCACCGTCAGAAGATTTTTATGCCACCAACCGTCTAGGTTCTAACCGCTTTGCAAGTTCAACCATCGCGCTGGATGCCAACACGGGTAAGCGGGTTTGGGACTTCCAACTGGTTCATCACGACCTTTGGGATTCAGACTCGATGTCGCCGCCCTTGCTAATGGCCGTGACGAAAAATGGCCGCAAGGCTGAAATTGTAGTCTCGACCAACAAGCAGAGCCACATCTATGCCTTTGACCGACTGTCGGGTAAGCCGCTGTTTCCAATCAAGGAGACAGCCTTTCCGCCGAGCACAGTTCCTGGTGAGCAGGCTTGGCCAACACAACCCATTCCGACCTTGCCCCGTCCTTTGTCGCGGACCAGCATAACGGTGGATGACCTTACCGATCGGACGCCTGCTGCTGCCGAACGGGCCAAGAAAATCTTCGCGAGCATGGCGGGTGGTGGCGGTCACTATGTTCCGCCTAGCGTGGACAAGGACACGCTTGTTGCTCCCGGTTTTTCAGGTGGCAACGGGCTTGGCGGTATGGCCGCTGACCGCAAGGGTTGGCTTTATGCCAGTTCGGCCAATGGGTCGTCCATTTCAGGATTGGTTGAATATGCTAAACTAAGGGCTGCAGGGATTGGTGAGAACGCCTATCTAGGTCAATGCTCTTCTTGCCACGGGCGCGATCGGTCCGGAAATCCGCCCGAGTTCCCAGCCCTGACCAATGTTGGTGACCGGCTAAGCCTCGAAGAGATTGCCGACGTCATAAAAAGGGGTCGGGGCCGTATGCCGGCCTTTGCCAATATGCCCCCCTTAACACTCGACAATGTGGTGTCGTTCCTCCGGACCGGTTCTGATGTTCCGGGTACTGAGCCTCCACCAGTACATAAGCCCGGCGTGGGTGAGGGGACGGGGACGACAAAATACGTCTTCACGGGCTATCGCTCCTTCGTGGATACAGACGGCCAGTCCCTGCTGAAGGGACCGCTCGCAACCTTGAATGCGATCAATATGAATACCGGTCAGTATATTTGGACTGTGCCCTTTACGATGGGTGGCGGACCCTTGGTGACCCAAAGTGGATTGTTACTGATCACCAGTGGCTCCAAGCTACAGGTCTATGATAGCGCGACGGGTAAGGTTCTTTGGGAAACCCCCTTGCCTGGATTTGGAACGACGCCCATCACCTACCGAATTGATGGCAAGCAATATGTTGCCATTGCGACGGGGTCTGCTCGAGGGCGTAATGCAGCTGCAGCGGGTCCGCCGAAGCCGGGGGCCTATGTTGCCTTTGCGCTGCCCGACTAACATGGCCCCTTTTATCTGATCTTGCGGTTTCTAAAGACCGGCAGGGCCTTCGATCTCGTTCTGCGGCGGCCCACACCGCTCTCATCTGGTGAGACGGAATAGGGGCGTTCGATTATGATTTTCCCAAAACGTGTATACAAAAATTAGAACAGATTTGCGACAGCCCAGCCGGGAAGCGGTTGTGAAGAGGCAATGCCGTTAACTTCGAGCCCACTTTGCTCGTTCGGACATCATACAAGCTGTTCCTGCCATCACAGCGGAGCGGTTCAAACAAAAAGACTAATCAGAGGGATGAAGCCATGATGGACCATACAAGATTTGCCGCTGGCCTGCTTGCGGGTGCCAGCATGTTGATACTGGCCCCAGCCGCCTTTGCGCAGAGTGCACCCGCCAAGGCAGCCGATGTCGAAGAGATTATCGTTACCGGTTCACGCGTCATTCAGAACGGTAACAATATGCCGACGCCTGTGACTGTGGTTTCGACCGATCAAATTCAACAGACCACGCCTAAGACGGTTATCGATGGTCTTCAATCTTTACCCGTTTTTGCCGGTGGCCGGACCACGACAAGCCAGCCGGGCAATAGCTCGCAGAACAATGCCGCGCACGTGCTGAACCTGCGAAACATTGGCACAACGCGGACCCTGGTTCTTTTTGACGGCCGCCGCGTTCCCCCAACTTCGCCCATCGGTGAAGTGAACGTCGACATTGTTCCGTCTATGCTGCTTCAGCGCGTTGACGTTGTGACCGGCGGTGCGTCGGCCGTTTACGGCTCTGACGCTGTAGCTGGTGTCGTCAACTTCATCACCGATCGCAAGTTTAACGGCTATAAGTTCAACGCCCAAACCGGTATTGCCGAAGTGGGTGACGGCAAACAGGTCCGTGTCGGTATTGCGGGTGGCACCGAAATTCTCGACGGGCGCGCCCATGTCGAAGGCAGCTACGAATATTACAAGAACGACGGCGCTTTCGATAAGTCCAAGCGCGACTGGGGTCGCAATGTTTGGACGATGCAGGGGGCCGGTACAGCGGCAAACCCCTTCCACCTTGTTAAGGACACGCGTCTGAGCAGCACGAGCTTCTTGGGTGTGATCACCTCGGGCCCGTTGGCCGACAAGGTGTTCCGTTTGAACGGCATCCTTAGCCCGTTCCAGCATGGAGCGACTGCGGGCATAAACGGCTTTACGGTCAATGGCATTGAGAGCGGTGGCGACGGCGCTTACTACTATCAAGCCTCGCTCGAAGCCTCGCTTGAATCCCACCAAGCTTTTGGTCGTTTCGACTATGACATCAACGACCACATGCGGGCCTATGCGGAAGTCACCGCCTACAAGACCCACAACAAGAATAATCACCAGACCAATGAGTTCCGGGGCATCACGCTGAGTGCTCAAAACGCCTTCCTTACCCCTGACTATCAGGCGGCCATGGCTGCGGCGAAGGTCACGAGCTTTAAGTTCAGCAAGGCGATGATGCAGGCGCCGCCTCTATCTTCAGAGTCTGACACCAATGGTTATCTCGCCAATTTCGGCCTTACGGGAGATCTGAAGGGCTGGAAGTGGGACCTGTCCTATGTCAATAGCAGCAATACCCAGAAGACCCGCAACAATGCCAATATTGACCTGCAACGCGCCTATGCGGCCTTGGACGCAGTCAAAGATTCCAGTGGCAATGTCGTCTGTAGCGTAACCATCACCAACCCTGGTCTCTATCCAGGCTGCGTCCCGCTCAACCTGTTTGGTCCAACGTCGGAAAGTTCTGCAGCGCTCAACTACATCTTGGCGGTTACCCGGTTCCAATCCGAAACCAAGATGGATGATCTTGGTGCTAGCGTTGCGGGTTCGCCGTTCAACAGCTGGGCTGGTCCGGTTCAGGTGGCACTGAGCGCTGAATATCGAAAGGTAACCTTTGACCTGACCAGTAACGCCCAGCCAACCCTGCGCGCCAACTGCACGGGTCTGCGGTACAACTGTACGGCCAACACGCTGCTCTATATCTCTAACATCCTCGCCGATGCTCACAATCAGAGCCAGACGGTGAGCGAAGCTGCCATCGAAACCGACGTGCCGCTGTTGAAAGATAAGCCCTTCGTTGAATCGTTGAACTTCAATGGTGCAGCGCGCTTTACCCACTATGACACGAGTGGGGACGCTAAGACCTGGAAGTTGGGTCTCGACTGGCATGTGAACGACGAACTATCGTTCCGTGGTACGAGGTCTCAAGATATCCGTGCGCCGAACCTGAACGAACTGATGGCTCCGCAACTGGTCAATCCAGCGGGCGTGACCGACGTTCACACCGGCATCGTTGGTCAAGCGCCGTTTATCACCTCGTCGAACCCCAACCTAGTACCAGAAGTGGCCAAGACTTGGACTGCCGGTGTTGTCTACCGTCCAAGCTGGCTGCCAAATGCTAGTATCGCAGTCGATTGGTATAATGTTCAGATCGCTAATGCGATTACGACGATCCAAGGCCAGAGCGTCACAATCCAAAACATCTGTGAAGCGAGCGGCGGCACCTCGCCCTTCTGTGCTCTGATCGTGCGGCCTTTGCCCTTTAGCAACAAGACTTCGGCCAATTTTGTCACGGCCTTCCTGTCTCGCCCTGAAAATGCTCAGACCGTGGAAACCAAGGGTTTTGACGTTGAAGCCAACTATCAGACCCCTCTGATGGGTGGCCAACTGGCGCTGCGTGGCTTGATGACCTATCAGCCTCACTTCACCACGGTTCAGTTCCCCGGTGCACCGGTGCTTGACGCTTCGGATGTTCCGCCGCTGCCAAAAAGTCGTGCAACCTTCTTCGTCAAATACAGCTTGAATGATTTCTCGATCGACCTTCAGGAGCGTTGGCGCAGTGGGTACCAGTTCAACTCAGACCGTACCCTGGTCTTTGCTGTACCTCGTATCAAGTCAGCGGCAACCACCAACCTTTCGTTGAGCTATAAGCTCAACGAAACACAGATCTTTGCGAC
>CAISGS010000410.1 GCA_903884915.1 uncultured Caulobacteraceae bacterium
CACCCACGCCGATTGGGCGATCTTTTGTAAGAACGGCACCGATGCCACGACCATGGCGCTGGTGACGGCCAGAGCCCAGACCCGGCGCAAGATCATCATTCGCGCGCGCGGCGCCTATCATGGCTCGGCCCCTTGGTGCACACCGCGCCCGACCGGTGCGCTGGACAGTGAGCGGTCCCATCAGATCTTCTGCGACTATAATGATGTGGCCAGTCTCGAAGCGGCTGTCGCAGAGGCGGGCGATGATCTGGCCGCCATTTTCGCCGCGCCTTTCAAGCATGATGCCTTTGTCGATCAGGCCGAGCCGGACCCGGCCTATGCCCAGCGCGCGCGCCAGCTCTGCGATCAGACCGGCGCGATGCTGGTCGTCGATGATGTCCGCGCTGGCTTTCGTCTGAGCCGCGATTGTAGTTGGTCACGCCTTGGCGTGCAGCCGGACCTGTCGACCTGGGGCAAGTGCATTGCCAATGGCCATCCCATCTCCGCCCTGCTGGGATCCGACAGCGCTCGCAAGGGGGCAGCGGCGATCTATGCTACGGGCTCGTTCTGGTATCAGGCCGCCCCGATGGCGGCGGCGCTTGAGACCCTGCGGTTGATCCGGGAGACGGACTATCTTAGCCACCTAGAGACCCTTGGACAGCATCTGGCCGACGGATTGCGCGAGCGAGCGGCAGCCCATGGGTTCGGTTTTCGTGTGACCGGGCCGGTGCAGATGCCGCTGTTCTTGTTCGATGACGATCCCGACCTGCGCAAGGGCTTTCACTGGTCCAGCCAGATGTTGGCGCAGGGGGTCTATGTGCACCCTTGGCACAATATGTTCATGTGCGCGGCCATGACCCTCGAAGACATGGACCAGGCGCTCAATGCGGCGGATGTGGCGTTCAAGAGTTTGAAAAAGGACGGGCCGGGCCTTCAGCCGGTTGCAAAGATGGCATTTCTCACAGGGGGCTAGGTCTATGAGCATGGATGACTATTGTGACTATGACGGCCTAGGCCTCGCTGATCTCGTTGCCCGCAAAGAAGTATCGCCCGCCGAACTGGTCGAGGCGGCGATTGAGCGCGTAGAGCGTCATAATCCGTCGCTCAATGCGGTGGTCTATAAGGGCTATGAGGATGCCCGAAAGGCCGCTCAGGGACCCTTGCCCGACGGTCCGTTCAAGGGGGTTCCCTTCCTGATCAAGGACCTCGGCATGCCGGTGGCCGGTTGGCCGCGCAGCTCTGGCAGCCGTTTTGCGCAGCATATGGTCGATCAGGCCGATGGCGGCCTGACGCGGCGCTATCGCGAGGCGGGGGTGATCCCGCTCGGGAAAACCAATACGCCAGAATATGGCATTACCGGCACGACGGAGGGGGCGCTGCTCGGACCTTGCCGTAATCCTTGGAACCCAGCCCATATTTCAGGCGGATCATCAGGCGGATCGGCCTCTGCTGTGGCGGCGGGGATCGTGCCCATGGCCCATGCCAGCGATGGGCTTGGCTCGATCCGTATTCCAGCGGCCTGCTGCGGCCTTGTCGGCCTGAAGGTCACGCGCGATCGCAATCTGAACCTGCCCGATGGCACAGACTATGCGATTGGCTTTGTCGTCGATCATGTGGTGACCCGCACGGTGCGCGACAGCGCCGCCATGCTCGATGCCACCGGAAGGCCAGAGATCGACGATCCCTATCCTGCGCCGCCCAAGGCCCGGCCCTATATGGAAGAGATCGAACGCTCGCCCGGTCGGCTCCGGATCGCTTGGTCGTCGGAGACGGCGTCAGGCCGACCGATTGATCCGGAGATCCAAGCTGCGCTCGAGCGCACGGCGGCGCTGCTCCAGGGTCTTGGCCATGAGGTGGTTGAGCAGGGGATGGGGATCGACTACCGCGCCCTCTACACGGCGAGAGGACCGGTCTCTGGCGCCAATTTCGCCGCCATGATGGGCCGCCTGATCGACGAGATTGGTCGCGAGCCCGAGCCGCACGAACTGGAACCCCTGACCTGGGCGGCGCTGAAGGGCGGACGCAAGGTCACCGGCGAGCAGGCCCTGCGCGGTATGCAAGAGTTGCGCATGCTCAATCGCCAGACCTTGGCCTTCTTCAACGACTGGGACATTTATCTCTCGCCGGTCCTTGGCACCCCCGTGCCCGAGGTGGGCTTCATTGATCCGGTTGCGCTTGAGCCACGCGAACTGAACCGCAGGCAAGGTCAGGTCTTCCCCTTCACGCCGCCCTCCAACTTCTCAGGCCAGCCCTCCCTGTCCTTGCCGCTGGAAATGTCGGCCAATGGTCTGCCTGTCGGAATGATGTTCACGGCCCGCTATGCTGACGAGGCGACCCTCTTTAGGTTGGCGGCTCAGTTGGAAAAGGAAGCGCCTTGGCGCACGCGCAGGCCGCAAATCTGGGGGTAGTATAGATCAGAGGCTGTCATTTTCTCACGAGTGAACGCCAAAAGAGTGATTGACGCCCTAAGTGTTGGGTCACACTGTTCTTGCCAGCACATTGACCGCCATGACTGTGACTATTCCGAAGGGAAGCGCAGGCTAGGGCCAGAGGGACTCTATGTCTGGTTTTGACGATGAGGGGGAGGGGCTAAAGTCACCCGCTGTTCAGATCAGCGGGCGCGTGAAGTGGTTTGATCCCGCCAAGGGCTACGGCTTCATTGTCCCCGACGATCCGCAGATGACGGGTCGCAATGACGTTCTGCTGCACATCACCGCCTTGCGCCACTATGGTAAGGATGACGCCCTAGAGGGATCGGTCATCGTCTGTCAGGTCGCCAAGCGCGCCAAGGGTTGGCAGGTCGACGAGGTGCTGGAACTCGACGAATCGGACGCTCAAACCTCTGGTGCCAGCATGACGGACCGGACGAAATCGGGCCGAGAAGGGCCTGCGCCCCGCCGCGATAGTCTTGATGGCGCGCTGCGATTGCTAGAGGCGACCGGTCCAGCAGAGCGGGCTGTGGTCAAGTGGTTTAACCGCACTAAGGGCTATGGCTTTGTCGTGCGCGATGCTGAGCCCGGAGATATTTTCGTCCATATTGAGACCCTGCGCCGAGGGGGACTGGATGACCTCCAGCCCGGCACCGAGGTGATGGTGCGGTTCGCCAACGGTCCTAAGGGGTTGGTCGTGGCGGAAATCTCGCCGATTGAGCGGGCATAAAGCGCTCTGATCTTGCCAATTTGGTTGGACCTAAGGCCGCGCTTGGCTATTGCTGAGGCTGAGACCTCATCGTGGTCAAAGGAGTTCGCATCATGACTGCAAACCGGATGGCGCGCCGAGGTCTGTTAGGCCTTGTGGCGTCCTTGCTGCTTCTTATGGGTGCCGTTCAGCCCAGCCCTAGCCATGCCGCGACCTTGCGCCAAGAACCGCTTGAGGTCACGACTTCCAAGGCCACGACCAAGTTCATGGTCGAGATCGCCGATACCGAAGAGACCCGCAATCGGGGCCTGATGTTTCGCAAGTCTCTGGCGCCCGACAAGGGCATGTTGTTCGACTTCAAGACCCCGCGTGAAGCGGCTTTTTGGATGAGAAACACGCTGATTCCATTGGATATTATTTTCATAACCCAGGATGGTCGCATCCTGACCATTGCGCGCAACGCCGTGCCACACTCTGAGGTGCCGATTCCCTCTGGCGGCGTCATTCGCGGCGTCTTGGAGCTGGCCGGAGGGCGTGCGGCCCAACTGGGCATCTATCCCGGCGACCGGGTCAAACATAGGATCTTCAAGCGTGACTGAGACCAAGCCCATTCCCGCGCCGCCTGAGGGCTTTGTCGAGTCCCGCAATCGCGGTCCCTATACGCTCCATAACGGTCCCTATTACCACCGTGTCGATGAGCAGGGTTTCGAGCAGGCCTTCTATGCGCTCAACCGTCACTGCAACGGCATGGGCATCGTCCATGGCGGCATGTTGTCGACCTTCCTTGATGGGGTCTTGGCCACAGCCGTTCACCGCGCCGCGGGCACGGCCTCGGTCACAGTTCACCTGTCCGTCGATTTCCTGAGCATGGCGAGGGCCGGGGAGTGGGTCATCGGCACAGGGCGCGTCACCCGCAAGACCAAGGATCTGGCCTTTGTCGAGGGCGTCATCCGGGTTGGTGAGCGCGAAGTGGTGCGCGGAACCGCGATCTTTAAGCTGATGCGCAAAGCAATTAGCGTTTAGGCGCAAGAGGTCCATTGCGGTTCTGTCTCTGACGTGTCACAAGCCCCCCACTGACGGAACGGAGCGTAGCGCAGCCTGGTAGCGCATCTGGTTTGGGACCAGAGGGTCGGAGGTTCGAATCCTCTCGCTCCGACCATCAGACGTCTTAGGCGGCAACGCCAAGACAGACCCATCTTGTTCGGGGCCAAGACATGCTCGCCAAAATCTATCGTCCAGCCAAATCCGCGATGCAATCGGGCAAGGCCAAGACCCATGAGTGGGTTTTGGAATTTGAAGCCGCCTCAGCCCGCGCTCCGGATCGTTTGGTCGGTTGGACCCAGTCTTCTGACATGGACGGTCAGGTTCGCCTGCAATTTGCCAGCAAGGACGAGGCTGTCGCCTATGCCAACGCCCACGGCATCGCCTTCCAAGTCACCGAGCCCAAGACCCCCCGCAAGATCATCAAGGCCTATGCAGACAATTTCGCCTATGGCCGCAAGCAGCCCTGGACTCATTAGCCTCAAGCCTCACCCCGTAGCTCAATTGGATAGAGCATCCGCCTTCTAAGCGGACGGTTACAGGTTCGATTCCTGTCGGGGTGGCCATGGCCCTCTGCGGGGCAACCATCCTTCACAAACAGGCCGCGCGATAGGCCGCCAGACCCTTGGCGAGGTCGGCCTTTAGGTCGGCGACATCTTCCAAGCCTATGTGCAGACGGATCAGGGGGCCTTGTAGCCTTGGATCAGCGGCGGTGCGGACCAGTTGCGGGTCGCAGGGGATGGCGAGGCTTTCATAGCCGCCCCAGGAAAAGCCAAGACCGAAGAGGTGGAGGCTGTTGATTAGGGCATCGACCGCTACCTTGGGTCCGGGCGTCAGGATGAAGCTGAAGAGACCGCATAGGCCGTCATAGTCTCTGGCCCAGATCTCATGGCCGCGCGCGCCGGGCAGGGCGGGGCAGAGGACCTCGCTGACCTGGGGCTGTTCGCGCAGCCAGTGGGCGATATCCAGCGTGCTCTTGCCATGCCGCTCTAGCCGTACCGACAGGGTGCGAAGGCCGCGCAGCATTTGATAGGCATCTTCGGACGAGGTGGCCCACCCGACCTGCCAGACCCCGTCGTCGAGCATTTGTAAGAGGGCCGGATCGCGCGTCGAGGCCGCGCCCATAAAGACGTCCGAATGGCCGCCGACATATTTGGTCAGGGCTTGGATGCTAATATCGATCCCATGGGCCAGCGGTTTGAACAGCAGGCCCGCGCCCCAAGTATTGTCCATCATGCTGATGATCCCGCGCGCCTTGGCGAGGGCGGCGATAGCGGGGGCGTCTTGCATCTCGAAGGTCAAGGAGCCGGGCGACTCGATCAGCACGACGCGGGTGCGCGCGGTTGCCAAGGCCATGATCTGCTCGGCGCTGGCGGCGGGGGGGAAATAGACGATCTCCATGCCCAGCCGCTTGAGCACCGTATCGCAAAAGCGGCGGGTCGGCGCATAGGCGCAATCTGGCACCAGCACACCGTCACCAGCCCTTAAGACCGACAGC
>CAISGS010000411.1 GCA_903884915.1 uncultured Caulobacteraceae bacterium
AATGTCGCCCCGCAGAAGGCACCCTAGGCCTCTCCATGACGGATCTAAAAGGGGCCTTGAGCCAAACGGTCGCCAGCGTCTTTGAAGGGCTGGGCCTTGACGCATCATTGGGTCGGGTCGGGGTTTCTGACCGTCCAGACCTGGCTGATTTTCAGTGCAATGGCGCGCTCGCCGCCGCCAAGGCAGCGCGGCGCAATCCGCGTGAGATTGCCGCCGAGGTCATTGCTGCCCTAAGCGCTGACCCGAAGGCCTCTGAGCTGTTCAGTTCGGTTGAGGTTGCCGGTGCAGGGTTCGTCAATCTGCGCCTCAGCGACGGCGCTTTGACTCAGCGCGCTGCCGAGATTGTTTCCGATCCGCGTCTGGGTGCCGCCCTCAACGAGACCCCGCGCCGAATCATTATCGACTATGGCGGGCCGAACGTGGCCAAGCCGATGCATGTCGGCCATCTGCGCAGTTCGATCATCGGCGAAGCGATCAAGCGCATCTATCGGTTCTGCGGCGACACGGTCTGGGGCGATGCCCATTTCGGTGACTGGGGCTTCCAGATGGGGCTCTTGATCTTAGCCGCTGGCGACGAAGATCCGCGCCTTCGGGCGATTGGCGAGGGGGCGGCGGATGCGGACCTATCGGCCTTAGCTGACCTTGATCTGCCCCTGCTCGACCGCCTCTATCCCATGGCGGCGGCCAAGGCCAAGGAAGATACGGACTATCGCGACCGCGCCCGAAAGGCGACGGCGGAACTGCAAGCGGGCAAAGAGGGCTATCTGACCCTCTGGCGGCGCTTTGTGGAGGTCAGCCGCGTGGCCCTTCGCCGCGAATTTGATGCGCTAGGGGTCCATTTCGACCTCTGGAACGGCGAGAGCGACGCCGATCCCTTCATTCCCGACATGGTCACCGCCTTGCGTGCGCAAGGCCTGCTGATCGAGGATCAGGGTGCCCAGATCGTCCGGGTGGCCCGCGAGGGGGATAAGCGCGAGCTTCCACCCCTGTTGGTGATCTCATCCGAAGGCTCGGCCATGTATGGCACGACCGATCTGGCGACCATCGTCGGTCGCAGGCGCGATCAAGACCCCCATCTGATGCTCTATTGCGTTGATCAGCGTCAGGCTGACCATTTTGCGCAGGTGTTCCGCGCGGCGGAACTGGCCGGTTATGCCCCTGAAGGCGGGCTGGAACATATTGGTTTTGGCACCATGAACGGAGCCGATGGCAAGCCCTTCAAGACCCGCGCAGGCGGGGTTTTGAAGCTGCATGACCTGATTGAAATGGCTCGCGACAAGGCCCGCGCGCGATTGAAAGAGGCGGGTCTGGGCGCGGAACTGTCGGCTGAAGCCTTTGAAGAGACGGCCCATAAGGTGGCCATTGCCGCCCTGAAATTTGCCGATCTGCAAAACTATCGCGGCACCAGCTATGTCTTTGATCTGGATCGCTTTACCAGCTTTGAAGGCAAGACCGGCCCCTATCTGCTCTATCAGGCCGTCCGTGTGAAATCGCTGCTGCGCAAGGCGGCGGATGAGGGTTCAGTCGGCGGGCCGGTGGTGATCGCCGAACCGGCGGAACGTGATCTGGTCCTGACCTTGGACGCCTTCAATACGGCGGTGGCCGAGGCCTATGACAAGAAGGCCCCGAACTTCATTGCCGAGCACGCCTATCGTCTGGCCCAAGCCTTCTCAAAGTTCTATGCCGCCTGTCCCGTGCTGGTGGCCAAGGATGCGGCGACCAAAGCGTCTCGCCTGACCCTCTCGGCCACGGCCCTGCGCCAGCTTGAAATGGCTCTGGACCTTCTGGGTATCGAAACGCCCGAACGGATGTAGCCGTTAGGCGCAGTAGGCGTCGATCTCGGCAAGGTGGGCCGCGATTTCTGCGGGCGTTAAGAACGAGCCGGTGAAACTGTTCTTGGCGAGGGTCATCAGATGCTCGCGCGTCAGGCCAACGGCCTTGGCCACAGCGCTGAAATTGGCGTTCACATAGCCGCCAAAATAGGCCGGGTCGTCCGAATTGATCGTCGCCTTGAGGCCCATATCTAACATCCGCTTGATCGGATGCTGGGCCAGGTCGCTGACCACGCAGAGCTTATGGTTTGATAGGGGGCAGACGGTCAGGGTCAGGCCATCAGCGACGATCCGCTGGACCAGAGCCGGGTCTTCGAGCGCGCGGTTGCCGTGATCGATCCGGTCGATCTTTAAGATATCCAGCGCTTCCCAAACATAGGCCGGGGGGCCTTCCTCGCCCGCATGGGCGACGAGCTTGAGCCCCTTGGCGGCAGCGGCGGCAAAGACGCGGGCAAATTTGCTCGGCGGATGGCCCTGTTCGGAACTGTCGAGCCCAACCCCGGCGATCTGATCCAGCCAAGGCTCGGCCTCAGCAAGGGTAGCCAATGCAGCCTCTTCGGAAAGGTGGCGCAGGAAACAGAGGATCAGTTTCGAGGTCAGGCCAAGCCGGGTCTTGGCCTCGGCCATGGCCGACAACAGCCCCTCCATCACCACATCAAAACCAACGCCTCGGTCCGTATGGGTCTGGGGATCAAAGAAGATCTCGGCATGGCGAACACTGTCAGCAGCGGCGCGCTCGAAATAGGCCATGGCCAGATCGTGGAAGTCGGCCTTGGTCAGCAGAACACTGGCCCCAGCATAATAGATGTCGAGAAAGTCCTGCAGATTGGAAAAGTCATAGGCCGCCCGCACCGCCTCGACCGAGGCAAAGGGCAGGCTGAGCCCATTTCGCGCCGCGAGCGCAAACATCAGTTCGGGCTCTAGGCTCCCTTCGATGTGCAGATGCAACTCGGCCTTGGGCAGGCCGGCGATGAAAGGATCAAGATCGGTCATGGGCAGTGCCTGTTCAGAGGTGCTTAATGGTGACATCAATCTTGTCGTAGGCGAGCCCCATCATAATCCCTATAGGCCGTCTGTTCGAGCCTTGTGCGCTGGTGTTCTGACCTATCGGTATTGAGACAGAATCTATCCGCTTGTCGCAAGTTATAAACTATCATAATGATAGTTTTATGGCGAAGCATAATCCGAGCAAGGCCATTGCTCAGCTCAAACCCCGCGCGCGAGACCTTCTCGAGATCATTCGGAAGGCCGCGATAGATTCGGGGAATGTCGGCTTTAGCGAGCATGCTTTGGATCGGATGGAAGAGCGCAACATCACGACAATCGACGTGCTGAGGGTTCTGCGCACCGGCGATATTTTTGGTGACATCGAAGCGGGAAGACAGGCTGGAGAGTGGAAATGCAAAATGGTCGCGAGAAAGAAGGGGAGCCGAGACATAGGGGTGGCCACCGTCGTTCTGCGGTCAGGACGACTATTTCTAAAGACAGTGGAATGGGAAGATCGATGAGCCTTGATAGCTTTTATCTTGCAGGAGAAGCGGTCAAGACGCCGCCCTATCGCTATCGGGCCTGCGGTCTTGATGACATCTACCTATTGAATGGATATCGTATTGAAGACCATGATGGGGATGCCCATGTCACTATTTCAGATATTGACGGACTTCATAAGGCAATCGGGCGTTACCTGGTTCATAACCGGAAGGCACTCTCATTAAAAGAAATCCGATTTTTGAGAAACAGCTTGGACCTTACTCAAGCTGAATTGGCCGCAAGACTTGGCAATACGAGCCAATCCGTAGCAAGGTGGGAAAAGGGTGAGACCGAAATGCCCGGGGCTGCTGAGAAGTTACTGCGGGCTATATTCTTGGTTTCCGTCATGACTGATAAGGAGTTGGGCGCTCTAAAGGACCTTCTCAGCGGGACGGACCTAGATCAAAAGGACGAGTTGATAACGCGGCCTGCTCAATTCGAACTCTTTGATCGATGGGTTGAGAAGGACGCCGCTTAGTCGAATTTGCGGCACTTGCGCCCATAGTTTGTGCCCATACGACATCGGTCTTGACTTCACGCGTCGCCTCGAACAGGTTTGATCTACTCCTGCGGGAGAGGGAGGCTGAGTCGATGTGATCGATGAGGCTTCCGCCGAAGGCGCAACCACCCCGGAAACGCTCAGGCAAAAGGACCGCAAGAGTTACGAAACGCTGGAAAGTAGCGGCCGGATTTAGGGCTGCTCACCGAAGGAGCAAGGCGGGTCCCGTTCGGATACGCCGAAATCTCTCAGGTTTCAGGACAGCGGGGGTGCAGGCCATTGGGGGCTTAGATCGCCCTTGGCTTGCCGTCCTGTCTGCGTTTCGGAGCCAAAATGACCGATCCATCCCTTAGGCGCACCGCGCTCTATGATGCCCACCTCGCCCTTGGCGCGCGGATGGTGCCCTTTGCGGGGTACGAGATGCCCGTGCAGTACCGGGACGGGGTCCTGACCGAGCACCGTTGGACCCGCGATCAGGCGGGCCTGTTTGACGTGTCCCATATGGGCCAGGCGCGCCTGCGTGGCGTTGCGCCGCTTGCGGCTTTCGAAGAGGTGACGCCCGGAGATTTCATCGGCCTGAAGCCCGGAAAGCTGCGCTACAGCCTGCTACTGAACCACAAGGGTGGGATCATTGATGATCTGATGGCCGGGCGTCCTGATGAGGATGGGCTCTATCTGGTGGTCAATGCGGGCTGCAAAGAGGGCGATTTCAAATGGATCGCCAATGAGCTCGCCGGTCAGGTCAAGATTGAGCGGCTCGAAGATCATGCTCTGTTGGCCTTGCAAGGTCCGATGGCCGCTGCGGTGTTGGCCGATCATATTCCAGCCGTCGCGGATCTGGGCTTTATGGAGACCGCGCGGCTAAGCGCCTTTGGTGGCGACGTGATCGTTTCGCGGTCCGGCTATACGGGCGAGGACGGGTTCGAAATATCCGTGCCCAACGCGATTGCCCCCGAGGTCTGGGCCCTGTTGCTCAAGGACGAGCGGGTGCGGCCTATCGGTCTGGGCGCGCGCGATAGTTTGCGGCTGGAGGCGGGATTGCCGCTCTATGGCCACGATGCCGATGAGACGATCTCGCCCATCGAGGCGGGTCTCAGCTTTGCCGTCTCCAAGCGTCGTCGTGATGCCGGTGACTTTCCCGGATCGAGCCGCATAAGGCGCGAGCTGGAGGGCGATCTTTCCCGCATTCGGGTCGGTCTGCGCGTTCTTGAGGGAGCCCCCGCTCGCGAGGGGGCCGAGATCACCGATGCCAGCGGCGCGGTGGTCGGCAAGGTCACCAGCGGCGGCTTTTCACCGACCCTGTCCACCGCCATCGCCATGGGCTTTGTCCCGCCCGCCCTGTCCCTCGTCGGCACGCCCTTGAGCGTCATTGTTCGGGGCAAGAGCCAACCGGCTCAGGTCGTGGCCATGCCCTTTGTGCCCCATCGCTATGTCCGCAAATCCTGAACCTGCAAGGAATTTCCAGATGTTTTTCACCAAGGACCATGAGTGGATCAAGGTTGACGGCGACGTCGCCACGGTTGGTATCTCCACCTATGCCGCCGAACAGCTCGGCGATGTTGTCTTTGTCGAGGTGCCGGATGTCGGCAAGGTCTTGGCCGTCGGTGACAGCCTCGCGGTGGTCGAGAGCGTCAAGGCCGCATCAGACGTCTATGCGCCGGTCTCAGGCGAGGTCATCGAGGCCAATGGCGATCTGGCCACGGCGCCTGAAACGGTCAATGCCGATCCCGAAGGGGCGGGCTGGTTTGCCAAGCTCAGGATCACCGACCCCAGCCAGCTAGAGGGCCAGCTAGGGGGCCTGATGGACCGCTCGGCTTACGACGCCTTCCTCGCCTCGCTCTAAAGCCACCCTTGCGAACTGCCCCTTTTGGAGGCCTGCCTATGCGTTATCTGCCCCTAAGTCCTTCTGACCGTTCGGCCATGCTTGGCGTCATCGGC
>CAISGS010000412.1 GCA_903884915.1 uncultured Caulobacteraceae bacterium
CTCACGGCAATGCAGGACGGTGTTTTTGATGCAAACCCCAAGGACTGACCAGGCGCAAGGATGGAGCGTCGATCCGCAAGAGGTCGAACGTTTTTCACGCATTGCGGCCGAATGGTGGGACCCAAAGGGCAAGTTCGCCCCTTTGCACCGGTTCAATCCGGTACGTCTGTCCTTCATCCGCGATCAGGCCTTACAGCGATTTGGCCGAGACAGTTCAGCGCGCCAGCCCTTCACCGGCCTCAAGCTGCTCGATATTGGCTGCGGCGGGGGGCTATTGTCTGAACCGATGAGCCGCTTGGGATTTGACGTCACCGCCGTCGACGCCTCTGAGCGCAACATCAAGACCGCCTCTGCCCATGCCGCTGAACAGGGCCTCGACATCCACTTTCGCTGCTCGACAGCCGAAACCTTGCTCGAAGAGGGCGCAGGACCCTTTGACCTGATCTTGAATATGGAGGTCATAGAGCATGTGGCCGATCCGGGCGCCTATCTGCGCGCCTGTTCCCAGCTGCTCGCCCCCGGAGGCCTGATGATCGTGGCGACCATGAACCGGACGCTCAAGGCGCTGGCTCTGGCCAAGATCGGCGCGGAATATATCCTGCGCTGGCTGCCTGCTGGAACCCATGACTGGAACAAGTTCCTCAAGCCCGAAGAGCTGCAAGCCTTTTTGGCCAGCGAACCGGTTCAGATCGAAGGTCCTTTCGGGGTCAGCTTCAACCCCCTCACCGGCAAGTGGGTGCGCTCTGGCGATAGCGATGTGAACTATATGATGACGGTCCTAAAACCGGCCCTCGTCTAGACCAGCTTGTCGACAAAAAGGGCGGTGCTGGTCGGCGGCGCTGCCACCGCTGCCCCATAGGCCGTGGCCTTGGTCTGATTGTCTTTCAAAGCCTTCAAGAAGGCATCGAGTGCATCCTTCAAAGGCGAGCTTGCGCTGGTGTCGGTCGTGGAGGCCTGATCTGCAGCAGGCGGTGGTGGCGGCGGAGGGGGACGCCGACCGGCCGCTCTCGGACCTTCAGTGCCTCCGGGGCCGTCATCCTTGGCCCCCTTGTCGTTATCACCATCATTGTCGCCGCCGGGGCCGCCGCCCGTGGGGCCGCCCTTGGCCGCGACCTTGGCAAAGAAGTCTGACAGCAGTGTGGATTGATCTTGGGTAATGGTGCCAGCATCAACCTGCTGAGACAGAAGATCTTGTAGTTTTTGGCGGTTGTCCGCGCCCTTAGGCGGCGTCGCGGCACCATCAACCGACTGCGCGGGGGCACCCTGCCGAGCGATCTGTGCGGTCTGCTGGGTTGGCGCGATGGGCAGATAGCGCATCATGGACGAACTGGTCGCGGCGATCGACATCACCATCTCCTCGGTGGCAAGCGCCCCGAGGCCCTTACTTCAGGACATGCTTAACAGCGAGACTTGAATACGATCCTAAATTGTATGGTTAACAAAAAGTTAATAGTCTATGATATTAATTGTGAACTTGACCTCAGACTAAGGTTTTGGATTAGGCGTTTTCGTCCAAAATCATCGGCTCATTCGACGCGATCGACCGAGACAGGGCCGAGGCCCCATAGATCGCGGTCTTCTCCTGAGCCTCTTTCAGGTTCTTCACAAAAAGGGCCAACGCCTCGTTCAATACCGGATCAGGCTTGAGGGCCGCGCGTGAGCGTGAGGCTCTGGTTTTCTTGCGCCGGACAGTCCCCGTTTCGGCGCCGGTGACAGTGCCCTCTTCCTCGCCACCATCTTCCTCCGCTTCAATGCCCTTGCGGATCATTTCGGTGCTGGACAACTCCTTGGGGCCGCCGCCCATCTGGGTCTGGGTGGCGAGACTGGCAAAGAAGGTCGAGAGGGCGTTGGCCTGTTTCTGATTCAAACTGCCGGCCTGAATCTGATTGGCCAGCATCGACTCCATTCGGGCTAGGTTTTCAGTGCGCGATAGGGGCGGCTGGCGCTGGCTATTGTTGGCGTCAATCGACAGGGCGGGGCGCACCGGCAGCGGTGCCACCGCCGGCATATAGGCTGGACCCGCCGTCCCCACTGCATTGATCGACATGACCCTGTCCTTTAAGAAAAGGAACCTGAGGTAACTCTATATCAAAATGTTAGAAGACAAAGCGTTAATGACGGAGCCTAAAACAGAGTAGATCACCCCGTTTAAATAGCTAAAAAAGGACCCGTTCGCTTGGTTTTGCCATTAGTTGAGCTTCTGTTTTTCCACAGGCTTTGGCGGCATGGGCAGGACCGGTACGCCATCCTCTACCAAGTCCTTGACCTCTTTGGGGGATGCCTGCCCATAGATGCCCCTCTGTTCAGACCGGCCCTCGTGGATCGCGCGGGCCTCGGAGGCGAAGGTGTCACCCACATCGTCAAAGTGGGTCTCGACATGGTCGCGCATGGCCTCCATAGCCATGGCGTGTTGGTCGGCAGTTGCTGTGCTGACCGCCCCCTTCTTGGCCCCGACAACTGCAGGGGCCATGATCGCCTTTCGCACATCGGTTGAGCCACAGACCGGACAGCCGATCAGACCCCGCGCCGATTGGTCGTCAAAATCAGCAGACGCTCCGAACCAGCCTTCAAACTCATGATCCAAGGCGCAGGCGAGACTATAGCGGATCATAGATCAGGCCCGCTAAAGGCGCGGTCATGGATCAGGGCGGGAATGGCCGAGCGGGCCTTGGCGATCTCAGTCAAATCCAGCACGGCGCTGACCACGCAAGGTTCATCATGATCGACGCTGGCAACGACCTCGCCCCAAGGCGCAATGATGATCGAGTGACCCCAGGTGGCGCGGCCATCTTCGTGGGTGCCGCCCTGCGCCGGGGCCAAGACAAAGCTACCTGTCTCAATGGCTCTGGCCCGCAGCAAGATCTCCCAGTGCGCCGCGCCGGTGGGACGGGTAAAGGCCGCAGGCACGCTGATCAGGCCTGCACCGGCCTTAGCCAAGGCCCGGTAGAGATAAGAAAACCGCATGTCATAACAGATGGTTAGACCCATCTTCACATCCGGCAGGGTCACCACCGTCGCGGCCTCTCCGGGGGTATAGGCCGAAGATTCGCGATGGCGCTCGCCCGTCGGCAGATCAACATCGAACATGTGGATCTTGTCGTAAGACGCAACAATCTTGCCCTCGGGCGAGATCATCAGACTGCGATTGGCCGCCAAGCCATCGGGGCGCAGAACCAGCGCCGATCCGATCAAGAGCCAAATCTTCAGTTCTGCTGCCAAGGCCATGAGACCCTGCACGCAGACATCCTCCTGCGCCGGACGCAGGGCCGCAAACATGGCGTCGCGATTGCGTTGCAAGAGGTTGGTACCCTCTGGCGTCAGGACCAACTGCGCGCCCTCGGCAGCCGCTTGCCGGATCAAGGGCTCAGCCTGAGCCAAGGCCGCAGCCTGGCTCGCAGGCGTACGCATCTGGATCAGAGCAACGGCCAGCCTGCTCATGCGGCGAGCATCGCATCCAGCTTGCCGTCACGCTCTAGCGCCATGATGTCATCACAGCCGCCGACATGCTTGTCGCCTATGAAGATCTGCGGAAAGGTCGAGCGACCCGAACGCTGCATCATTTCTTGGCGAAGGGCTGGGTCCATACCCGCTTCGATTTCCTGATAGCTGACGCCCTTTTGACGCAGAAGCCCGATCGCGCGGGTACAATAGGGGCAGAAGGGCTTGGTATAGATGGTCACGGCGGTCATGGCGGGCCTTTCGTGGTTTGATCACCCCTATATAGGGTGATTTTCCGCGGTGCGCACCCTTGCGACGACCGCGACATCAACGGCGCGTGCCCCTGCTCGCAAGAGGGCCTTGGCGCAGGCCTCTGCCGTGGCACCGGTGGTCAAAACATCATCAATCAGCAAGATCCGCCGCCCCTTGATCTGGCGCTGGTGACCGGGCGGTACGATGAAGGCACCCGAAACATTGCGCCGTCGTCCAGAGCCAGACCGTCCCCCTTGGCTTGCCGTGGCGCGATGACGCCTGAGACTGTCGGGCAGATAGACAAGGCCCGCTTGCCGCGCGAGGGGCCGGGCAATCTCGGCGGCCTGATTGTAACGCCGCGACAAAAGCCGCAAGGGATGGAGCGGAACCGGCACCACGGCGTCAGCCTCAGCAATTAGGTCCCGCGCCGCGCGGCTGATCCACTGCTGAAACAGCTTGGCCAGATCGGGCCGGTCGGCATGTTTGAACCGCAAGATCAGGTCGCGCGAACCCTCGTCATAGAGACAGGCCGCCCGGGCCCGGGCAAAGACACGTGGCCTCGCCATACAGGCCGGGCAAAGGGCCCCAATACCCTGACTGAACTCGAACGGAATGCCGCAGCCATCACAGACCGGATCATCGAGGAAACTCACCTTCAAAAAGGCGTCCGCCGCTAATCCCGGCCCCTGCGACGGCCTTTCTGCAAAATCCTGCGGGGGAAATAGCAAATCGAGTAGGGCGCGAAGCCTATGTCTCATTTCCGAACACCGCTTTGATGATATAGGCCTTGCACCATGAGCGCCCCTCCTCGCCTGTTCGACCGTTCCTTGCACCGCGCCCGACTGGACCGCGCCGCCTTGGATTTCGCCGCTGCCGATTTCCTCAAGGCCCGCGCGGCTGGCGATATGGTCGAACGGATCGAGATCATCCTGCGTGATTTTCCGGTCTGTGTCGATCTGGGGTCGCGAACAGGAATTTTCTCGCAAATATTGTCAGCCAGCGATGCCCGTCCTCGCGTCGGAACCGTGATCGAGACTGATCTATCGGGGACCATGCTGGCAGGCCGCGATAGCCTTCGTCTGCAGGTCGACGAGGAGGCCCTGCCCTTTGGCGTTGCCTCTTTGGATCTGGTGGTCTCCAGCCTTGCCCTGCACTGGGTCAATGACCTGCCCGGAACGCTCATTCAAATCCGCCGCGCGTTAAGGCCCGATGGCCTGTTCATGGCCGCGATCTTCGGAGGCCAGACCCTCACAGAGCTTCGCCAATGTCTGATCGAGGCGGAGTCGGAACTGAGCGGCGGCGCAGGCCTTCGCATTGCCCCCTTTGCCGACGCCTATGATGTGGCAGGCCTCTTGCAGCGCGCTGGGTTTGCCCTGCCCGTAGCCGATGTCGACCGGGTAACAGTACGCTATGATCATCCCTTAAAGCTGATCCAAGACCTGCGCCGGATGGGCGAGACCAATGCCTTGGCAGACCGGCAGGGCCGCCCCCTGACCCGTGCGGTGCTGGCCAGAGCCATGGGCCTCTATAAGGACCGGTTTAGTGATCCAGACGGTAAGGTCCGCGCCACCTTCGACATCTTGACCATGACCGGTTGGGCGCCCCATCCCGATCAACAACAGCCCCTCAAGCCCGGATCGGCCAAGATGCGGCTTGCCGACGCCTTGGGGGCGATAGAACAGTCTGCGGGCGAAAAGCCTGGTGAGGAACCATCATGACCGAACTGTCCGTTCTCGACCTGTCGCCGCTTCTAGGTGCCATGACCGGCGCCGAAGCGGTGCGCGAAACCATCGCCATGGTCCAGATCGCCGAAAAGCTCGGCTTCAACCGGTTCTGGGTGGCGGAACATCACTCGATCCCCGCCTTCGGTGGCTCGGCCCCCGAAATCTTGATCGCCGCCATGACCCAGGTCACCAGCCGCATTCGACTGGGCTCTGGCGGCGTCATGTTGCCTAACCACTCGCCGCTTAAGATCGCTGAACAGTTCATGGTGCATGAAGGTCTGGCACCGGGGCGGTTCGATCTGGGTGTCGGACGAGCCTTGGGGGCGGATATGCGCACAGGC
>CAISGS010000413.1 GCA_903884915.1 uncultured Caulobacteraceae bacterium
AAGGGCTAGGGCGCGACCTCGTCGGCAAGCGCATCAAAGGCCTGCCAGAAGGGCGCGCGCAGGGCGTCGGTTTCCATCAGGATTTCGTGGAACGCGCCCTCCACCATCTGATGGCGGCCTTTGGGCATGCGCGCGGTCACCGCCGCCTGTTCGGCATTATCGACCAAGGCTTCCGCGCCTGCACCCAGAACAATTACCGGAATGCTGATCTTGGTGACCGCCTCATTCTTGGCCAGCCAATCACAGGCCTGAAAGGCAAATTTCAGCCAGCTCCAGGTCGGTGAGCCGAGCGCCAGATCCGGGCAGGCGGTGATCTGGGCAAAGGCCCGATCAAAACGGCTCTGATCATGGGTCAGGGCATTGTTTGCAAAATCAGACACAAAGGGCTTGCCAGGATCACCCAGCACATAGTCGCCGCCCTTGCCCAGCAGGACCATGGCTTGGGCCAGCAGCCGCGTGACCGCCTTGGGCCGACCGCCGGTATTGAGCCCAAACATCGGGGCCGACAGGATCGCCGCGCTAAAGCGGCGCTCACCGTGGCCAAGCGCCAGCGCGGTTAAACAGCCCCCCATCGAGTGGCCCATCGCGATCCACGGCTTAGGCAGGCGCGATTCAAAGGCTGAGAGCAGGGCTTGATAATCGTCAAGGAAGGGTTGGGTCCCCTCAGCATGGCCCTTGAGACGGTCGGGCAGCATGCGATGCGACAGGCCTTGGCCGCGCCAGTCGTGAACCAGAACCACAAAGCCCCTGGCCTGCAGGTCTGAGACCACTTCAAAATATTTCTCGATCGCTTCGGTCCGGCCGGGGCTAAGCACCACCGACCCTCGGACCTTTGCCGGGTCCTTAGACGCAAACAGGGCCGCACGCAGACGCGCACCGCCCTGTCCGGTGAACCATTCCGCCGCGCCGCCCGTCGGAACGGGTGCCTGAGGTAAATCAAGCAGGGGCGCGGCGGCGGTCAAATCTTTAGCCCCGAGCCTTGGCCATGATGGGCTGAAGCTTCATGGCCACGGACATGTCACCATTGACCTTAATCTTGCCCTGCATGAAGGCCATGGTTGGGTCGAGCTTGCCATCGGCCATCGACTGGAAATCGTCAAAGGCGATGACGATGGTGCAGTCAGCAGGCTTGTCGTCGTTGGTCACTGAGCCGCCATCGATGTGGATGAAGCCGTCACCCTTGAAGTCGAACTTCAACGTCTTGCCGAGGCCGGAATCTTCGCCCACAGCGCCAGCCATAACGGCAGTGATTTCTTGCAGCGTAGCCATTTTACGCAGTCTCCTGAAGGTGCGCCGTTGCTTGCGCAGATGAAATTTCAGCCGGAAAACAATTGTCTGGCCGGGCGCCAATTTGCCGACAGAAGCCCCAGAAGTAAACACCGTAAAGACGTGAAATTTCGGTCATTTTTAGGGTTTAAGGGGCTTGCGAAACCGCAAAGTCATCCTATCGCTTTCGCCAATGGCATCGAAGGTCGTGTGGTCGAAGCTAGGATCGGGCGCTTGCCCCCGCGCAGAAGACCGGCGCACGGGTGGCAAGGTCCAGACTCCGAAGGGGTGATCGGTATCGTCCAAGGGATTGGCATTGATCTGGCTGGCCTCTTCGAAAACGAAGCCGGCCTCCTTGGCCAGTTGCTTGACATAGGCCTCTTGGACATAGCCGTCAGAGGCCAAGGCATCTTGGACACGATCAGGCTTGGCACGGTGCTCTTCGACGCCAAGAACACCGCCCGGCTTGAGGGTGGCATAGGCTGACGCGAAGGCCTTTTCGGCGATCCCAGCCGACATCCAATTGTGCAGATTGCGCAAAAACAGCACCAGATCGGCCTCGCCATCAGGCGCGACCGGTCCAGACCTTGGTCCAAAGCTCGTGATCTTCACCGCGCGATAGAGTTGGGGCGAGGATTTGATCTTGCTGGCAAACTGTTCCTCGACCTCTGAGAGGGAAGGATCTTGCGCACCGGCCTCTAGGCCAGCCGCATAGAGGGTGCCGCGATTTTGAGTCAGGTAAGGACCCAAAATGTCTGTATACCAACCCGCTCCGGGCCAGAACTCGACCACCGTCACGCCCGGTTTCAAACCCCAGAAGGTCAGGGTCTGGATCGGATGGCGCCAACGATCACGAGCCTTGTCCTGCGCAGGTCTCCAGTCGCCCGCGACGGCCCAGGCCAGACTGCCAACCTTGTTTGCGGCCTTCGGCTGATCCGCAGCCTTGTCGTCTGTAGCCCCTTTGCGGCCACAGGCACTCAGGACGAACAGAGCCGCTGCAGAGGTCAGAATAAACCGGCGCGAGGTCAAATTAAGCGGGCTCTAGCGTGGCTTACGAAAACGCAAGGTCATCCGGTCGCTCTCGCCAATGGCGTCATATTTCAGGCGATCGAACGCGGGATTTGCCGGTTGTCCCCCTGGAGCCGAGCGGCGCGTGGGCGGCAGGGTCCAGACGCCGAAGGGATGGTCCTTCGTATCCTTGGAGTTCGCGTTGATGTCGGAGCGCCCGTCTAGAACAAATCCAGCTTTCTTAGCTGCATCAATGACATAGACCTCAGACACATAGCCATCCCGGGCCTCGGGTGCCATAGGACGAGGATCGGATCGGTGCTCCTCAATGGCCAAGATGCCGCCGGGCTTTAGGGCGGCGAAGGCATCATTGAAGGTCTTGTCCAAGCGGCCAGGCGACCAGATCAGGTTGTGGATATTGCGTGTGGTCAAGAACAGATCGACCGTTCCTGCCGGCGCGAAGGGGCCAGAGGTTGCGCCATAGTTGGTTGGCTCAACCGTGCCAAAAAGCTTTGCATCCGCATATTTGGCCAGAAAGTCAGCCCGGCCCTTACGCGCTGCCTCCGAGACAGTGGGGCTAGAAATATCGGCCAGTCCGACGATGTAACGACCGCCCGTCGCCTTGGCATAGGGGGCTAGGATTTCGGTCCAGTAGCCGGTGCCCGGCAAGATTTCCACCACGGTTTGACCCGGCTTAACTCCCCAGAAGGTCAGGCTTTCGAGGGGGTGCCGCGCACCATCTCTGGCCACATCCTGTGCAGGGCGCGACGCGCGCGATACAGCCGCGATCAAAGCCGCATCTTTGGTTGGCTTGGCCGGGGCCGCCGCGACCGGCGCGCTGACCAAGGCCGCAACCGCCAGAACAGAAAGACCGAACCGTACCAGCGCTGATTTTGTCGTCGTCATGGATCCATCTACCCCAAAGCCAAAGGAAGGGGTGAACCTGACCGCTGCGACCGATTAGAGCAACCCCGTTCGTGCGGCCTCTCTAAACTGTGAGAACCGGCTAAAATGGCGCACCCCTTGCACCGCCAATTTTGATCACCACCTATCATTCGAAGGCGCTGGATAACCGGGCCTTTCAGGATCGACGCGGGGCCCATTTGGGACTGTGTGATGGCCTGCCCATGAACCACAACCTTGCTTAACCCAAGAAGGATGTTGCTATGCGTACGACTGATTTTTCCCCGCTCTACCGCTCCGTGGTCGGCTTTGACCGCTTGGCGCAGCTTCTCGAATCCGCTGCGGCCACCGAAGGCCCGACCGGCTATCCGCCCTACAATATCGAGCGCACCGACGAGAACGCCTATCGGATCGAGATTGCGGTTGCAGGCTTTTCACCCGACGACCTGACCATCGAGGTCAAAGAGAACCTGCTCACCGTCCAAGGCCGCAAGCCCGCCAATGAAGAGACCAAGCACTATCTGCATCGCGGCCTCGCCGCCCGCAGTTTTGAACGCCGGTTCCAACTGGCTGACTATGTGGTCGTCACCGAAGCGGGCCTGGCCAACGGTCTGCTCTCTGTCTCGCTAAAGCGCGAACTGCCAGAGCAGCTCAAGACCCGGCGTATTGAAATTACGACCTCAGCAGGCCCCCTGATTGAGACCACGGCCCAAGCCGCCTAATCCCCTCCCTAGGCGCTTGGTATAGCCCCTGCCCGCTACGTCCTTCCCCCCGAGGACGCAGAAGGGCGGGGGTTTCTATTTTTGCACCCTACGAAATGGCCAAGAGACCTGCCCGCGATAGCTCCCAGGCCAGTGGCCCGCCCCGAGGGGTCCAGAGGCGCGTATAGCCTGCCTCACCGTAACGCAGCAGGGCTGCAGACAGGCCCTCACCCACTTTGGGTTCGAACAGGGCGTCGAAAGAGGTGCCATGGTCCGAAGCTTCGACCAACGGCTTACCCGTCGACAGGCGATGGACAAAGCCCGCGCACAGGACCCTCGCCTCGTCGGCCAAGAGACCGGTTTCAAAGGGAAGGCCTGCCTCGCGCAGGCGTTCTAAGCCTTGACCTGAGGCAAAGGGGGATGGGTCTTCGCAGGCGATGACCACCCGCACCACGCCTGAACCGGCCAGACGTTCCGCGCAGGAGGCGTGACCTGAAGACCGGGCCCCGCAAGGCTCCAAGGTCACATAGGCCGTCGCGCCGATCGCACGATCGCCCAAGGCCGCTAGGGCCTGTTCTTCGGCATGGGGCCGCCCACCCGGGGCTGTCGCCGCCTCGGCCAATATTTCCCCATCCTTGACAATGACACAGCCAACCGACGGGTTCGGCCAGGTCGAGCCAAGATTGGCCATCGCGATTGCAATGGCCCGGCGCATCAGCAGGATGTCGCCGGTGCTGAACATCGGGCTAGGCGC
>CAISGS010000414.1 GCA_903884915.1 uncultured Caulobacteraceae bacterium
CACGCGTCTATCTGATCACCGACGGCGACGTTGCCGGTGTGATGAACACCGCTGACCCCGACACGGGTGTGGATATGTATGTCGGTCAAGGCGGCGCACCTGAGGGCGTTCTGGCCTGCGCGGCACTGAAATGCGTTGGCGGTCAGTTCCAAGGCCGTCTGGTGTTTCGCAATGCGGATGAACGGGCCCGGGCTGCGCGTCTGGGCATTACCGATCTGGACAAGAAATATACCCTTCACGAGATGGTCCGCGCCGATGCGATCTTTGCAGCGACCGGTGTTACCAAGGGAGCCTTGCTCGACGGGGTGACCCTGAAGGACGGCTTTGTTCATACCCATACTTTGGTCATGAACTCCTCGACCCAGACGGTGCGTGAAATTCGGATGAAGCGCGCCCTCTGACATGACCACTGACGGGGCGACCGTTGGCTATCTGGGTGTGTCTCGCTCGCTGAGCGGGCGCGCCTGGAGGCTGCGGCCTGCGGCTGACAGTGACGTGCGCGGATTGCAGCAGTCCACCGGGCTCAGCGAGCCTCTGGCGCGGGCTCTGGCCTCCCGTGGCATTAGCCGCGACCAAGCCGACAACTATCTGAACCCGACCCTGCGCGGTCTGTTCCCTGACCCTTCTAGCTTCACCGACATGGACCGCGCCGCCGAGATCTTGGTCGATGCGCTGGAGACCAAGCGGCCCATGGCCGTGTTTGCCGACTATGATGTGGATGGGGCCTCGAGCGCCGCGCAACTGGTGCGCTGGTTCAGGGCTATGGGCCAAGACCTGCCCATCTATGTGCCGGACCGGATCCTTGAGGGCTATGGCCCCAGTCCAATCGCCTTCAAGCGATTAAAGGATCAGGGGGCGGAACTCGTCATTACGGTCGATTGCGGTGCGGCGGCCTATGACGCCATAGCCTCCGCCGTCGAAATTGGCCTTGAGGTCGTGGTCATCGACCATCACCTGATGCGCCAAGATCCGCCCAAGGCCGCTGCTGTGGTCAATCCCAACCGTCCGGGCTGTCAGTCCGGGCAAGGGGTTCTGGCGGCGGCAGGCGTGGTCTTTGTGCTGCTGGCGGCCCTGAACCGCGAGGCGCGCCGCAGGGGGCTGTTTGCAGGCCGCTCAGAGCCTGACCTGCGCCAATGGCTCGATCTTGCCGCCATGGGCGCGATTTGCGACGTGACCAGCCTGACGGGCTTTAACAGGGCGCTGGCGTCGCAAGGCCTGAAGGTCATGTCCAACTGGGGCAATCCCGGCCTCAAGGCGCTGCTCGATGTGGCTGGCAGTAAGGGACCGGCTGGTGTGTTCCATGCCGGCTTTATCCTCGGGCCGCGCATCAATGCGGGCGGGCGGGTCGGTCGGTCGGACCTTGGGGCCAGACTCCTATCAACCGACGATCCTGAAGAGGCGAGGGACATCGCCGCGCAACTGGACCTGCTCAATGCCGAGCGCAAAGAGGTTGAAAAACAGGTTCTCGATGAGGCGATCGAGCGCATCGAGCACGAAACCAACCTCGATCCTGACGCGCCGGTAATCTTGGTGTCGGGCGATGGCTGGCATCCGGGGGTGATCGGCATTGTCGCAGGACGCCTGCGAGAGCACTATCGCAAGCCGGTCATGGTCATCGGCATTGATCGTCCAGCCAATGTCGGCAAGGGCTCTGGCCGCTCCCAGACGGGCTATAATCTTGGCCGCGCGGTACAGGGGGCCTATGAGGCGGGCCTGCTCCTTTCGGGCGGCGGTCATGCCATGGCGGCGGGCCTGTCGGTTCGCCCTGAACTGATCCCTGAGCTTCGTGCCTTCCTCGAAGAGAAACTGTCCCACGAGCGCGAGGACGCCGAGGCGGCTGATCTGTTCGATATTGACGCTCTGGTCTCTGCGGGCGGGGCAGGGCGAGCCCTCTATGATGACTTCCAGCGCCTGACCCCCTTTGGTCCGGGCAATCCAGAGCCGGTCTTTGCCGCGGCGGGCCTGAGGGTCGATCAATCCTCCTCGCTCAAGGGCGGGCATGTGCGCTGTACCCTGACCGATGAGCGCGGCGGAAAGCTACGGGCCGTGGCCTGGCGGGCCGGGGATACAGAGATCGGCAAGACCCTGCTGCAACGCGGGGCTCTGGTCCATGTGGCGGGCCGTCTGAAGGCGGATGATTGGAACGGTCGTAACGGCGTCGAGCTCGAGATTGACGATGCTGCCGACCCCCGTCTTTGCCATGGCTAGCGATCAGTTCGCATTTCCTTGGGATTTTCGCATAGACAAGCTTGCGCCCTCCAAGGAACGCGGATATACGGCGTCTCCCATCGATGAGGTCCCTTCGTCTATCGGTTAGGACATCAGATTTTCAATCTGGGGAGAGGGGTTCGACTCCCCTAGGGACTACCATCGCTGGATAAGGTCTTTGCGGCTTCCAAGCCCCATCGACCGCACAGAGGCCTCCTTCGGGAGGCCTTTTTGTTTCTGGGCCTAGAGCTTGCGCACCTGCCCCTTCCGCGTAAGATCATCTCATAATCGCCGTTCAACAGGCGAGCGGGGGCGAGATGGATCAGAGGCAGGACAGGGCGCTTCGGGCGCGGGCGCAGGCTGTTATTCCCGGCGGCATGTATGGGCACCAATCGACGGGCCTGTTACCAGACGACTATCCCCAATTCTTTGCCAAGGGTCGCGGCGCCCATCTGTGGGACGTGGACGGCAATCGCTATCTCGACTTCATGTGCGCCTATGGCCCGAACCTGTTCGGCTATGGCCATGAGACCATCGATGCGGCCTATATCGGCCAGCTTAAGCATGGCGATACCCTAACCGGCCCCAGCGCCTTGATCGTTGAGTTGGCCGAGGCCCTAACAGGGATGGTCACCCACGCCGATTGGGCGATCTTTTGTAAGAACGGCACCGATGCCACGACCATGGCACTGGTGACAGCCAGAGCCCAGACCCGGCGCAAAATCGTCATTCGCGCGCGCGGCGCCTATCATGGCTCCGCCCCTTGGTGCACGCCGCGCCCGACCGGTGCGCTGGACAGCGAGCGGTCCCATCAG
>CAISGS010000415.1 GCA_903884915.1 uncultured Caulobacteraceae bacterium
ATCCGTCACCTCGGCGCGCGTCACCAGCGTGACCGGCGTCACCGCCATGATCTTGGTCGGGGCCATCCATGGCCACGCGATCACGCCCGCCAGCAGCACGATCAGATGAAGACCGGCTGAGGCCGCATAGGCAGGATAGCGATCGGACAGGAGGCGGCGCATCGAACCGTTACGGGACCTGATCGTCAGCGGGCACGCCAGAGCTTGGCCCGCCAATGTCGGTAATCAGTCCGATGGAGGTAAAGCCGGTGCGCGACAGGCTGGCCATGACCTGAGCCACGGTCTCATAGGGCGCCTTGCCATCGGCGCGCACAAAGACCTGCCGTTTTTGGTCTTCTCCGGACAGGGCCAGCATACGCGGGGCGAGTTCCGCAAAGAGGACCGGGCGATCTTGCACGAACAGTTTGCCATCGGCCGCGATGGAGACGGTCAGGGGCTCGTTTTGATCATTCAGCGCGCTGGCCTCGGTCTTGGGCAGTTCCACAGGCACCCCGGCAGTCAGCAAGGGCGCCGAGATCATGAAAACGATCAACAGCACCAACATGACATCGACCAGCGGCGTGACATTGATCTCGGACAGGGCACCGCGACCACCGCGCCGCCGACGACGGCGTGATCCAGACGAGAGACCCTGAGCGCTTGAACCTGCCATTGGCCCTAGACCCGATCGCTCAGACGCCGAGCAATGGCCCCGGCGAGATCATCGGCAAAGGCTTCAAGGCGGCTCGTGAACCGGCCCGCATCGCCCGACAGCTTGTTATAGGCCATATAGGCCGGAATGGCGGCGGCCAGACCGATAGCGGTTGCAAACAGGGCCTCTGCAATGGACGGCGCGACAACCGATAGGTTGGTGTTCTTCTGCACGGCGATGGCTTGGAAGGCATGCATGATCCCCCAGACCGTGCCGAACAGGCCGATAAAGGGCGAGGCGGTGGCGACGATGGCGAGGCCGCCAAGACCGTCCTCCGCCTGCTCAATCTCGCGGGCAATGATCCCATCAAGGCCCCGGTCTAGGCGCTGAAGAACGAAACTGGCCTTAGCCTCGCTAATACCGTCGCTGGCTCTCGCCTCATACCAGGTGCGAAGGGCCGATTGCAGAAGGCGGGCCAAGGCTTGGCGCGGCTCGGGACCTGCGGCCTCGGCAACCTCTTCCAAGGTTCGGCCCGCAGCGATGGCATCCTCGATCTGGTCAGCATCGTGGGCGAGGGCGCGGAACTTCAAGACCTTGTCGATGATCACCGACCACGACCAGAGCGAAGCCCCCAGAAGGCCGAGCATCACGCCCTTGACCACCCAGTCGGCGCGCAAAAACAGGGCAAGGGCGGAAAAGCTTTCCGGAGCAAGGGCGGCGGTGGCGGCGGCATTCATGGATCAAAATCTCGTCATTAGAAGGGGGCGGGTTGATCGGTGAAGTCAGCCTTTCTGGCCGCTTGGGATGGTGAAACTATGGCAAGTTTGGATCAGGCGGCGCAAACCAAGGCGTTAGGGCCTCGGTCAGGCCAGAGGGCGGCTTTCGCGGGCGACCATCCATCGCGATACAGGCGGCCTCGACATTGGCTGTTGCGATGACTTCGGTGCCTCGCAGGATGTGCTGGCTGATGAACAGGCGCGGGCCCTTGACCCGGTCGTAGGTGGTCACCACCGTCAGGGCATCATCAATGCGCGCCGCCCGCTGGAACCGAATATCCATGCGCGTGACCACAAAGGCGGCAGGGTCCGCGCGCTCCAACAGGTCCGTATGGCTCACCCCCGCCACGCGAAGAAAGTCGGACCGGCCCCGCTCAAAATAGCGCAGATAGTTGGCGTGATAGACAACGCCGGTAAAGTCGGTGTCCTCGTAATAGACCCGCACCGGCAGATGGTGCTCGCGGCCTATAAAGACGCCCGCAGTGGGATAAGGGGGCTGGCTCATAGCGCCTCATCGTCAAACAGGGCCGCTTGCGCGCCGGGCGGGACGATCCGCACCTGTGGCGGCGGCTCCTTGAGGCCCAGATGCAGA
>CAISGS010000416.1 GCA_903884915.1 uncultured Caulobacteraceae bacterium
GCCACCAAGGGATCAACCGGGAAAACCCCCTCCTGTCGGCCACCTTGCCAACCGGTGAACGGATCCAGCTTTGCGGTCCGCCCGCGACCCGCAGCCATTGGGCCTTGGCCATTCGGCGCCATCGGCTCTTAGATATTTCGCTGGAATCCTATGATCCAGGCCCCCTTCAGCCGGTCGTGGACCATCCGCCAATCGATCCGTCCCTTGAGCCTATTCGGTTCTTGAGGGATGCCATTCTTCGCCGCCAAACCATCCTGATTTCGGGCGGGACATCCACGGGCAAGACGACCTTTCTCAATTCAATGTTGCGCGAAATTCCGAGCGAGGAGCGCGTTGTCCTTGTCGAAGATACCGCTGAGCTAAAGTTGGCGGGAGCCAACGGCGTGGGCCTAATTGCGGTCAAGGGCGAGACGGGCGAGGCGCGGATATCCACGGACGACCTATTGCAAGCGGCCTTGCGCCTGCGTCCTGACCGGATTGTCTTGGGGGAACTGCGCGGCCGCGAGACGGTCAGTTTCTTGCGCGCGATCAACACCGGCCATCCTGGTTCCTTCTCAACGATCCATGCCAATTCGCCGCGCGGGGCATTGGAGCAGATCGCGCTGATGGCCATGCAGACCGGTATCGGCCTGACCCGGCGCGAGACCATTGAATATGCCGCTTCTGTTATTGATGTGGTTGTGCAGCTTGAGCGGCGCGATGGTCGACGCCAAATAGCGGGGCTCGCATCTGCTCGAGATCTTGTTTCGCCATCTTAGCGACCACCACGTCTGGCCCCGTCTAATGGGGGCCGAACTTGTACTGTCTGTCGGTTGTTTCACGCCTCAAGAGGGAAGACCTAGTGATGAAAAACTATCTCGCCATGGCCGCCGCCGTCGCCATGTTGGCCTCCGCCAACAGTGCCCACGCGGCGCGTGATTATGTCTGGGCCGCCGGGTCCTCTACCGTGTTCCCCTTTTCCACCCGCGTGGCGGAGAACTTCTCGAAAAAGACCGGCCGCAAGGCGCCGAAGGTCGAATCGCTGGGCACCGGCGGCGGCATCAAGCTGTTCTGCTCGGGTTCAGGCGAGGGCTTCCCCGACATAGCCAATGCCTCACGGCCCATGAAGCGCTCGGAATTTGACCAGTGCCAAAAGAAGGGCGTGAAGGACATCATCCAGCTTAAGATTGGCTTTGACGGCATTGCCGTCGCTGTCGACAAGGATGGCAGCAACTACAATCTGACGACCCAAAATCTCTATCAAGGTCTCGCTGCCAACGTTGTGCGTAACGGCCAGTTCGTCAAGAACCCCTATGCCAAGTGGAGCGATGTGGGCGCGGGCTTACCGGCCTCTCGTATTGTGGTCTATGGTCCGCCCCCGACTTCTGGAACCCGCGATGCCTTTATCGAGTTAGCGATCGAAGCGGGCGCCTTGAAGTTCCCAGCGGCGGCGGCCTTGAAGGCCTCGAACGAGCCGCAGTTCAAGGCCAAGGTTGATCCCCTGCGCGAAGATGGCGGCTGGATTGATGCCGGCGAGAACGACAATGCCATCATCGGCACCTTGACCAAGACCCCGGGAGCCTTGGGCGTGTTTGGCTATTCGTTCCTGGAAGAAAATGTCGACAAGGTGAAGGGCGCGTCGGTCAATGGTGTTCGTCCGACCGCCAAGAGCATCACGGATGGCACCTATCCCCTGTCCCGCTCGCTCTATATCTACGTCAAGAAGTCCATGGTTGGCGTAACACCGGGCCTGAAGGAATTTGTCAGCGAATATGTGTCTGACGCGGCCACAGGCCGTGGCGGCTATCTGCAGGGTCGTGGCCTGATCATTCTGCCGCCCGCACAGCACGAAGCCAATAAGGCCGCTGTGAAGACTCTTATGCCCATGAAGCGCCCTGCGAGCTAGGGGTCAGCCTTCATCGATAAGTAAAAGAGCCCGGCCGCAACAGCAGCCGGGCTTTTTTGAAGTTATATTCAATATTTATGATTTATCCGGGATTGGAATTCTAAAGCTTCTGCACTTATGGATTTATCACAATCCATTATTTCTAACTCTGAGTAGACGCCTATATTTTCTTGATACGCTCGTTTTGCTTCTCTCGCAA
>CAISGS010000417.1 GCA_903884915.1 uncultured Caulobacteraceae bacterium
CCTGTCGGAGCCTTTGCCCGCCCCGATCCGAACCCGTCTGGCCCAGTTCACCCTTCCCAAACATGAGGCCGCCACCAGCCGCCTGATGGCCCTCGATATGGCCGCCGATGCGGGATTAAAGGGCGAGACGGTTCTGGCTGTGCTGGCTATCGCGCAGAATGCCGGTGGGAATGGTCCTAACATCGCCGATCGCCTGAGCATCGTTCGCGCCCTCCAGCGCGCAGGCATGGCCGATGAGGCCAGCGCCTTTGCCATCGAGGGTATGGTCCTGATGCAGGGCTACAGTGTCCCGCCGCCTGCACCAAAACCCGTTGCCAAGCCCAGCGCGGCCAAACCGGCTGGCAAAGCCGCCCGCAAATCCAAATGAGCGCCTCAGGCTGGCTCGATGCGTTTCTAGAGATGATGGCCGTCGAGCGGTCGGCGGCGAAAAACACCTTGGCTGCATACAGCCGTGACCTTGCCGATGCACAGCTCTTTCTAAAGGGTTTGGGCTCTGATCTGGCCAAGGCGTCCGCCGAGCAGGTTGAGGCCTATTTCGAAGCGCTTGGTGAACGCGGGGCCTCGCCTGCAACGGCGTCACGCCGCCGCTCTGCCCTTCGGCAGTTCTATCGGTTTGTCCTAGGCGAGGGCTGGCGCGAGGATGATCCCTCCCACCGCGTCGATGCGCCCAAGCGCGGGCGGCCCTTGCCTAAGATCCTGACCCGTGTGGAGGTCGAGCGCCTGATCGCGGCGGCCCCTTCTGTTGAAAAGGGCAAGGAAGAGGCGGGGCTGCGGCTCGGCTGCATGATCGAGCTTCTCTATGCGTCGGGCTTGCGCATTTCCGAACTTCTGGCCCTGACCCAAGCCTCTGTCGCCCGCGATCCGGCCTTCGTGATCGTCAAGGGCAAAGGCGGCAAGGAACGGCTGGCCCCTCTGAACGGGCCTGCGCGGGATGCGGTCAAGGCCTACCTGCCCCATCGAAAATCCTTCTTTCCCAAAGGCGTCGCCGATAGCCCGTGGCTGTTTCCCTCGCGCGGCATTGGCGGACGGCTGACGCGTCGGCGCTTTGGCCAGCTGCTCGATGAGGCGGCTTTGGTCGCAGGCATTGACCGGGCCAAGGTCAGCCCGCACGTCCTGCGCCACGCCTTTGCCACCCACCTTCTGGAAGGCGGCGCAGACCTGAGAACGGTGCAAAAGCTGCTCGGTCACGCCGACATTGCCACCACCCAGATCTATACCCACGTCACTGAGGGCCGGTTGCGCGAGGTGGTCGAAACGAGCCATCCCCTGTCACGCACGAGGACCAAAGGGATCTAAGGATTCGGGCCTGCGGGCGTCCAGTCAAAGGCCATGAAGAGGTTGCGCTGGGTCTTAGAGAAGTTGTCATCGGTCAAGAGATAGAGCCTGAGCCCGCCCCCCTTTCTCGCGTCAGCCCAAACCCCTTCGAAATTATCGACTGTTAGGGGCGGCGACAGGTTCAATGCGTCGACCATTTGGGGATGGGTAGAGGCCGGTTGGCGGACAATCTGAACCGAAATGCGGCTGATCTTTTGGGCCGGATCCCACCGGTGGAACAACAAGATCAGGTCACCGTTCGGAGCCTCGTTCAGCGCCGATAGCCGAAAGCCCTCTGGCGGCTTGGGCAGGTTGGGATGCTCTGCGCAGACCGTCTTGAGATGACAAAGCCATACCGTTCCGGGCTCAACACCCACCCAATAGGCATCGGGACCTTGTGCGGGCGCGAGGGAAAGCCCCTCCATCCCGTTATTGTCTTCCATGGCGATATCGGGCTTGGGCATGACCTTGGGCGGGCCACCGGCGGCGGGATAGAGCCAGATGCGGTGGTCGCGTTCAAAGCTGACCATCAGGTCGCCATTGGGCCAGCGCACGATCCCCTCAGCATCGCCTTGACGCTTGCTGGCGAGAGGTTGGCCATCCTGCCCTTTGAGGGTCTGCAGGCTTGCCTGATCAATACCGACCAGTTTGCCGTGATCCAGAACCAGTTGCCCCGTCAGCAGATCACCGCCGTCGGTCACAGCCGTGATCTGACCGTCTTTGGTGAGGCTCAGATCAGACAGGCCGCCAAAATGGTCGCTGTCTGGACTGGTCATGGCCACGCCGCCCGCATAGGCAAAATGGCCAACCGAGGTGACGCTCGGATCCGCGTCATTCAAGCGAACGGCGACCGACTCAATCTGGATCGGTCCGCTGACCGCGCCCTCAGGCTCGGCCTGCGCCCCGCAAGCTTGAAGCAGCAGGCCGATCGCAAGAAAGAGGATCGGCCGAAGGGTCATGCCCCAGCCACGGCACCGCGAACGGCCTTGAAGGTCGTCTTGGCAGACCCCTTCAAGGCGGGCGGCCCTTGGGTATTGGGCGGCGCGGCCAAGAGATTAGCGCGCTTGGCCACCCGCTTGGGCTCTTCTTCAAACAGGCTGGCGAGCTGTTCGGTAATGGCTCCGCCCAGCTGCTCGACATCAACGATGGTTACGGCGCGGCGATAGTAGCGGGTCACGTCATGGCCGATGCCGATGGCGATCAGTTCGACTGGAGAGGCGGTCTCGATCTCGGCAATGACCTGACGCAGGTGCCGCTCCAGATAGTGGCCCGAATTGACCGACAGGGTGGAATCGTCAACCGGTGCCCCGTCCGAAATGACCATCAAGATCTTGCGGGCTTCGGATCGGCCAATGGTGCGCTGGTGGGCCCAGATCAGAGCCTCGCCGTCGATATTTTCCTTCAGCAGGCCCTCGCGCATCATCAGACCCAGATTGCGCCGTGCCCGACGGTAGGGGGCATCGGCGGCCTTATAGATGATGTGGCGCAGATCGTTCAGACGCCCCGGCGTTGGCGGCTTACCGGCCTTGATCCATTCATCGCGGGTCGAGCCGCCCTTCCAAGCGCGGGTGGTGAAGCCCAAGATCTCGACCTTAACGCCGCAGCGCTCGAGCGTGCGGGCCAGAATATCGGCGCAGACCGCCGCCACCATGATCGGACGTCCGCGCATGGAACCGGAATTATCGATCAGCAGGGTCACGCAGGTATCGCGAAACTCGGTATCAGACTCCTGCTTGAAGGATAGGGGCGCGGTCGGATCGACGATCACACGGGTCAGGCGCGCGACATCCAGCATCCCCTCCTCCAGATCAAAGGACCAGGAGCGGTTTTGCTGCGCCATCAGACGCCGCTGCAGGCGGTTGGCCAGACGCGAGACCACGCTCGATAGATTGGCCAGCTGCATGTCCAGATAGGCCCGAAGGCGGGTCAGTTCCTCGGCGTCGCAGAGCTCGTCCGCATCGACCGTCTCATCAAAAGCGGTGCTGAAGATCTTATAGGTCGGCTCTTTCGCGCCATTATCTTTCACATCCGGCCGAGCAGGCTTGGCGCCGTCACCCACTTCGGGTGACTCGTCGCTCATTTCGGTTTCGCCGTCTTCGGTCTCGGAGGACTGTTCCTCTCCCGGCTGGCTGTCGCCGTCGGAGGGGTCAGTCTCTTCCATCGAGGCCCCATCAGGGCTCTCGCCCGTGCCTTCGCCGTCGTCGCCCTCGTCCTCTTGCGGCTGGTCCTGCTCCTGCTGGTCCTGATCGCCCTGTTCGGTGGCGTTGGCCTCGTCCTCCTCGCCCATATCCAGATCGCGCAGAATCTCGCGGGTGATCTTGCCAAAGGCGGACTGGTCGTCGATGGCCTTGGCCAAGCGGTCGAGGTCTGCGCCCGCCTTGGCCTCAATATCGGCGCGCATCATATCAACAAGCTTGCGCGCCCCCTCGGGCGGGGCATCCCCGGTCAGGCGCTCGCGCACCATCAGGGCTAGAATATCGGCGACGGGCGCAGTGGCCCGGTCATCCATCCGCGCCAAGCCCTTGCGCTCGATCGCGGCATCAAGAACGACATTGAGGTTTTGACGCACCCCGGCCAAGGCGTTGGAGCCAATGGCCTCGATCCGGGCCTGTTCGACGGCCTCATAGATGGCTGAGCCTTGCGGCGAGGCGGGACGCAGACGCGCATGGGCTGCGGCATCATGGTGGGACAGGCGAAGGGCCATCTGATCGGCCAGACCGCGAATGCGCGCAGCTTCGTGCGGTGGCAGATCGCGCGGCGGATGGGGCAGGATCAGCCTCTTGCCGACAAGGCTTGGTCCATCGCCCGAATAGACGACGTCCAGATCGGACAGCTCCGCCAGCGAGCGCGCGGCATTGGCCAGCGCGCGCTTGAACGGTTCAACGGGAGATTCAGATTTGTTGTTCGCCATGGTTCCTCAACATAGGCCGAGGAATGGGGGACGAAAAGCGTTTCAGGCCAGTCCGCTGCGACCAATTGCGTAAAAACGCTCTGAACGTTGCTTGCGAAGCTCGGCAGGTGACAGGGTCATGAGCAGCTTGAGCTCTTCTTCCACCACATCACCGACCCGTTGGATGGCAGAGTCGGGATCAGAATGGGCCCCGCCCGCCGGTTCTTGGATGATCCGATCAACGATTTTCAAGCCGATCAGGTCTTGGGCCGTGATCTTCATCGCCTCGGCAGCATCCTTGGCTTTGGTGCCGTCGCGCCACAGGATGGAGGCGCAGCCTTCAGGCGAAATGACCGAATAGATCGAATGTTCGAGAATCAGCACCCGATTGGCTCCGGCCAGCGCAATGGCCCCGCCCGATCCGCCTTCACCCGTTACCGTGGCGATCATCGGCACGTTCAAGGTCAGGCCGCGCTCGGTCGAGCGGGCGATGGCCTCGGCCTGCCCGCGCTCTTCGGCGCCAATGCCTGGATAGGCCCCAGCCGTATCAACAAAGGTAATGACCGGCAGGTTGAAGCGCTCGGCCATATCCATCAGGCGCACAGCCTTGCGATAGCCCTCAGGCCGCGCCATGCCAAAATTGTGCTTCAAACGCGTGGTGGTGTCGTGACCCTTTTCATGGCCCATGACCAGCACGGGCATACCCCGGAACCGGCCTAGGCCGCCGATAATGGCCTGATCATCGGCAAAACAGCGGTCGCCGCGAAGCTCGACAAACTCTTCGATCAGTCCATCGACATAGCTGATGAAGTGCGGGCGCTCTGGATGGCGTGCAACCTGCGTCTTCTGCCAAGGATCAAGATGGGCATAGGCCTCGTGGCGCAGTTCATCCGCCCGCGCGCGCAGGGCGTCCAACTCGCCGTCAAAGGCTCCAGCCCCCGCCGTGTCCGACAGTTTCGACAGTTCGTCGATCTTGGCTTGAAGATCAGCGATCGGACGTTCGAATTCAAGAAAATGGGTGGCCATGGGTCTCTTGAGTCTGCCTTCACCAACGAGGCGCCAAACTAGGCCTGTTCCCGCTCAGCGACAAGGGAGAGGTTTTTTAGGGGGCGTCCTCGTGCTTCGACAGGCTCAGCATGAGGAAGACGCTTGCAAACTTCTCCGCGTCATTGCGAGGCGTGAAGCGCCGAAGCAACCCAGGGGAACATCAATTCAGGTTCGGGCCAGTCCCCTGGGTTGCTTCGCTGCGCTCGCAATGACGCTGTAAGGAAACAAGGCCCTCATCCAACCCTCGCCTACAGGCAGAGGGCTAAGAACGATTAAGCCCTCGCCCCCTTGGGGGAGAG
>CAISGS010000418.1 GCA_903884915.1 uncultured Caulobacteraceae bacterium
GCCCGCCCGCGAGCGTGCCAACGAACAGGACGACACGATCCTTGTGGCGCTCAAGGGCCTGCGCAATCTGCTCGGATTCTCTACCACATTGCGAAAAGCCGCCGGTAAGGCCCTGTTATCCAGTGCAAAACCGGAAGAAGCGGTTGATGAGGGCTGGAAGCTCCTCTCCACCGACCGGCCCGAACGGTTCAATGAGATGGAGTTCCATCTTCCGGCCGAAAACCAGCTCAAGGCCCTCAAAGAGGTGGTCGAGACCATCGAGCGCGAGCGTCCAGACGTCTTCTTCCCCATCGAGGCGCGCCGCATTGCGCCGGACGATGCCTGGCTCTCACCCTTCCAGGGTGGGCCGCGCGGCTCGATAGCCGTCCATTGCCACTATCGCGATGAGTTCGCCTTCATGTTCGAGTTGATCCAGCCGATCCTCTTGCGCTACGGCGGGCGGCCGCACTGGGGCAAGCTGCATAATCTGCAAGGCCAAGCGCTCGAAGCCCTTTACCCAAAATGGAATGATTTCAGGGCCCTAAGGCAACAGCTTGATCCAGAAGGTCGGATGCTGAACCTCTATCTCAAGGGTCTGTTCAATGTCTGACGCCCCCTCAAGACGCGGACTTGTGCGGGCAGGATTGGCGGGCGGCGCCCTAGCGGCCCTGACCCTTGGAGGACTATCGATGCGTAAACGCGATCAGGGCGGTCCCCACGACGCCTATTTCCTTGGCCTGTCCTCCGCCCTAGAGCGCGCGGGTCTGGCCCGTCCGACCTTGGTCATTGATCAGGCAAGGCTCGAGGCTAATATCAAGGCCGTCAAGGCCGCCCTGCCCGCCCGTCAGCATCTGCGGATCGTGGTCAAGTCGCTGCCCTGCGCTAGCCTCATTGATGCGGTGGCCGAGGGCATGGGCACAGAACGGTTCATGGTCTTCAACGCCCCGATGATGGCCACCATGGCGGTCGAGCGTCCGGGCGGCGACTATCTGATGGGTAAGCCCCTCGCCGTCGCTGAGGCCAAGGGGTTCTATCGCGACCTTCATCGCAACGCCTTTGACCCGGCGAAGCAACTTCAGTGGCTGATCGATAGCCCGGAAAGACTGGATCAGTACGCCGCCCTCGCTAGCGCCAATGGCGCGCCGATGAGGGTCAATCTGGAAATCGACATCGGCCTTCATCGCGGAGGATTTTCAGGTCCGGAGGGGTTCAAGGCGGCGCTGGATCGGATCAAGGCCACGCCGAATCTGACTCTCTCAGGCCTAATGGGCTATGATCCTCACCTGTCCCATGTCGCCGCTGGCGAAGCGCGGGCCAAGACCTTGGCGCGCAGTCAAAAGACCTATCAAGCCTTTATCGATCAGGTCCGCGACGCGGACTTTGCCTTAGAGGGCATGACGCTCAATACGGCCGGCAGTCCGACCTTCCACATGCACCGCGACAATCCCTACGCCACCGAGGTCTCGGTCGGGTCGGCCTTCGTCAAGCCCGTGGATTTCGACACCGACACCCTGACTGATCACATCCCGGCGGCCTTTATCGCCACGCCAGTGATTAAGGCCCTGCCTGAAACCCTGCTGCCGACAGCTGAGCAATTGGCAGGCCTGTTGCGGTTCATGGACCCCAACACCAGCCGCGCCTTCTTCATCCATGGCGGCCATTGGCTGGCCACACCAGTCTCACCGCCGGGTTTGGAATATTCGTCGCTCTTTGGACGCTCGAGCAATCAAGAACTGATCACCGGTTCAAACAAGGTGACGCTGCAAGCCGACGACTACATCTTCCTGCGCCCCAACCAGAGCGAGGCAGTGTTCCTTCAGTTCGGTGATCTTGCGCTCTATGATGGGCAAGAGATTAGCGAAAGATGGCCGGTCTTTAGCCCTTCGGCTTAACGAAGCCCGCCGCGGTCTGGTCGGTCCAGGCCACGACCTTGGTCTGGCAATCGGACAGGGCCTCGTTGATCGCCGAAACCAGCGATTGGACACGATTGCTCTTGGCTGGAACCTGACAGTCGAAGGCCGATTGGCTGACGATCGTGCGCTTGTCAGCATCGGCCAGAAGACCACTGATCATCACGGCAGCGACTGGTGACCGGCGTGATCCCTCACTGTAGCGAACCTCCAAGGCCCGTACATCCAAACGCAGGATCAGTTTAGCGCTGACCGGATCCTTGGATGAGATCAGGCGCGCATCGCCGGTGCCGCGCATGAAGGCATTGGCCAAGCTCTCTTCGAACATCAGGGACGCCGGCATGGTCCAACGCGCATCGGCCACATAGGCGGCTTGATCGCCTTGGCGGGTCAGGAGGCGGTCGCCCGCCACGTCGCGGTTGAATTGAATGGCCCCTTGAAGCACCTGAACCCGGGCCCCCTTTGCGGTCGCCTGAGCGTCCGCCTGAGCCTCCAGGCCCAGATGGTAGAGCTGCACCGGCTTAGCCTTCGGCAAAAGCGTCACGCAGCCGGCTAGGCTGATCGCGGCCACACCCAGAGCGGCAATCGACGCCATGCGCCGAATGAGATGAGCAGCACGGGTCATGGGCGGACCTCCAGTTCCTTAGCCGGGGCCTTAGTGACAAGGCCACGGGGATTGACTTCAGCTTCGGTGGCCAGCCGGTTCAAGGACTCCGCTGCGGCCTGCAGGGTCGAGATCGCTGAACTTAGGCGGGGCAAACCGGTTTTGGCGAACTCTGCCGTCGGCTCTTTCAGTTGCACAATCATAGCCCGCGCCTCTGCCGTCGCGGCCTTCAGCTCATCGGAGGCTGCACTGACATCGGCAAGGGTCTTGGTCGCATCGCCCTTCATAAGCGCGTCGGTGGAGTCACTGGCGGTTTTCAGGGCCAAGGCAGCCGCATCAATATCTTTCAGCGCGGTTTCCGCTTCCGCCAAGATGGCTTTTCGGTCGCGAACTTCGGCGGTCACAGCTTCGATGTTCTTGAGGGTGTGACCGAGGCTCTTGATATTCTCGTCGGACATCACCTGATTGACGCGATTGATCGCATCCAAGGTACGGGTCAGAACGGTTCCGCCGCCCTCCAAAAGGTCCGCAAGGGGGCCTTGCTGGCTCATAATAACCGGTACTGTCCCGCGCGCGGCGACATCTTTTAAGAGCGGCTTGGAGGATGTGCCTGCGGTGATCTGGACTAGTTGACGCCAGTAATGCCCTGCGGCTCCAGCGTAGCGTAGGAGTCCGTGCGAATGGGCACGTCGGAGGTGATCCGGGCCTTGGCGATGACGCGCTTAGTATCCTTTGGATCGAGCGAAATCTTAGTCACCTCACCGACCTTGATGCCGTTGAAGTGGACCTCTCCGCCTTCAGACAAGCCGCGCACGGGGCCGACGAAGGAGATGTCGTAGATGGCATAGTCTTGGGCAAACTGAACCCGCGCCAGCCAGGTGACAAAGACCGCCGAAAGGATCAGCAGGATCAGAGAGATCAATCCCACCAAGAAATAGTTGGCATTGCGTTCCATCAACCTGCCTCCTCGGCACCCGATGCCGGGCTCTTTAAACGGCTGGACGCTGCGACCGAAGCCGCCGCCGCCCGACCTCGAGGACCACAAAAATACTCTTGGACCCAAGGATGTTTCGACTGTTCCAACGCGTGCGCCGAAGCCTTGGCGACGATCTTCTTATCCGCCAACACCGCTACGCTATCACAGATGGTATAGAGGCTGTCCAGATCGTGCGTGATCATAAAGACCGTGAGACCAAGACTGGCCGAAAGGTCTGCGATCAGTTCGTCAAAGGCACCTGCCCCAATCGGATCGAGACCCGAGGTCGGCTCGTCCAAAAACAGCAACTCCGGATCAAGGGCCAGCGCCCGCGCCAAAGCGGCCCGCTTGATCATACCGCCAGACAACTCCGACGGCTTAAGGTCAATGGCATGGGGCGGCAGGCCGACCAGCGCGATCTTTAAGGCTGCCAATTCGCGCATATCCCTGACCGACAGGTTGCCATGCTGAAGCATCGGAGCCTCGACATTCTCGCCCACCGTCAGGTTGGAAAAGAGCGCGCCGCGTTGGAACAGCACCCCCCAACGCCGATCGACTGAACTGCGTTCCGCACGGCTGGCCACCGACAGATCGACGCCAAAAATCTTGATCGTCCCCTCGTCGACAGGCTTGAGGCCGAGGATCGTGTTGAGGAGCACGGACTTACCAGAGCCTGACCCACCGACCACGCCCACGATCTCGCCTTCAGTAATTGTCAGGTCTAGGCCTTGATGGATGACGTGCTCACCAAAGCGGGAGGCTAGGCCTTTGATCTCGATGACGGGGGTCTGGCTGGGGCTCATATGTCGAGCTCCATATAGATCAGGGCAAAGACCGCATCGATCAGGATCAGAGAAAAGATCGCCTGCACCACCGCTGAGGTCACACGCCGGCCCAGAGACTCCACGTCGCCGCCGACCTCCATGCCCTGCCGACAGCCAATCGAGGCGATGACAGCGGCCATCACGGGGGCCTTGCTCATGCCGATCCAGAAATGGGTGATGCCGACATTCTCGACGATCCGTTGCAGGAAGAAGGATGGCCCAAGATCGAGCACCGACCAGGTCACCAGCATCCCGCCCAAAAGCCCCGACAGGGTCGCGATAAAGGTCAAGATTGGTATGGCGAACAGAAGCGCAAAGAACCTTGGAATGATGAGCGCATCAAAGGGATCGATACCCAGCACCCGCATGGCATCAATTTCCTGGCTCATCTTCATCGAGCCGATCTCGGCGGCAAAGCTACTGGCAGACCGACCGGCGAGGAGCACAGAGGTGATAATGACGCTGAACTCGCGCAGGACCGCGATCCCGATCAATTCAACGACAAAGACCTGGGCCCCAAACTGCGACAGCATGTTTGCCCCGAGCAGGGCAATGACCGCACCGATGAAGAAGCTCGTCACCGCCACAATCGGCATGGCATCCAGCCCAGCTCGTTCGACCAGCGAGAAACAGGCGGCCCAACGGACCCTCTGGGGACTGCGCACGGCCCGTCCGATGGCGGCGAGCAGGCTGCCATTAAAGGCAAAGGTGTCATAGATGTCGTCGCCGATGGAGTAGATGCCCCGTCCAACCCGTTCGACCAGGGCATGGAAGGGGCGGTTGACGGGCGCAGCTGGCTTTTCCAAAGCGGCGGCATCCGCGACGAGCGCGAGAAGGTGAAGCGTTGCCGGTCTGCCCCTAAGCCGCTCGGCGTCCATCTGGCCGTCAAGGGCACGAACCACAGCCAAGGCGCCCGCCGTATCCAGCCGCGCCACCTCAGACAGATCCATGATCGCGTTGGGCGCTGCCTGCACCGCTTGAAGAAGACGCGCGCCCGCCTTGCCCAGGTCCACCGATGTCCAATCACCACTGGCGATGATGCGACAGGTGCCCTCGGCCTCTTCGAGACGAAAATCAGCGCGCAAACTCATGGATGCAGTCTAACAGAGGTCGAGTGCAACCCCAAGGCGCTTAGGCCACAACGGCGCTGCCCCATTCACTCCAGCCCAAGATTTGCGGCGTACCGGGCAGGTACATGCCGTGCTGATCCTGCAACTGAAATTCTGCAGCGGCGATGGCGCTGGCAATGGGACGGGTCATGTGGCAACCGCCCGCCAGCCGCTTCCAGATCGGCTCGATCCGGCGCTGCCAGGTTTGCACCTTGGCGTCGGGGGCAAGGCCGTGCTCACAGAACAGGAAGGTCCCACCCGGCTTTAAGGCGCGCTTGGCCTCAGCCAAGGCGGCGGCGGGGTCTTGCACGGAGCAGAGGGTGAAGGTGCAGACCACCGTGTCAAAGCTCCCATCCGCAAAAGGCAGGGCCTCGGCTGTCCCCTTAGCTATGGTCACATTCAGGCCCTCAGGACGCGGGGCCGCCTCAGCAAAGGCGCGAAGCTCGTCGGAGGGATCGACGCCCTCAACGCTACTGACCAATTTGGGGTCATAGAAGGCCAGATTTAGGCCACCGCCGATGCCCAGTTCCAGCACCCGCCCCTTGGCCAGAGGCACGACCTTGGCCCGCTGCTTCATGATTGGCTTGGAGGCACAGGCGCAGCCAATCAGCTTGGGCATGATGTGGCGGTCATAGAATGACGTCATCGGATCCTCCCGGCCACGCCTTGATCGGTGCGGCTTGTCTTAGACCCTCAGGCTAGATCATTTTGGCCTAAGACAAATAGAAAATCGATAAGCCCTAGTCCTGCCCATAGAGCAGCGGATAGACATCGACCTTGCCGCTAACCACATCGGCGACGCTGACCTCGGGCCATCCGACCTTGCTGTTGGCGCTAGCGGCCCAAGCCTCGGCCACCATATCGCGCAGACTCGATGCGCCCGCTGCGAGGCGACGATTGACGAAGTCCTGCCCGCGCGGGTCGCTAGCAACCAAGCCGCCCGCCTTTTCAAGCTCATAGAGCGGTTCGACCTCGGCATTGGTGGCGCGCAAATAGCGGACCGTCATCTGCTCGATGGTGCAGCCGCACGGTGTGTAGGGCGTCATGGCGGCCTTCAGTCGGGCCTGATCCATCACCTGTCGCACCAGCGCCCCTTCAAAACTGCCATGGAGTGTACGGGCCGTCGAATAGCCCTTCGGATTGGGGCCATCGCCCCATCCATTAAAATGGATACTGGTGTGGAGCGGCTGGCTCGCATCGCCGATAAAGTGGGCCCAGATGCCAATATTGTTGAGGATCAGGGTCTCACGCCGCGCCAGATCGGCCTTGATCCAAGCCCGTTGCTGCGGGTCTTTGGCCCTAGGCAAGGCGGCAGTCAGGACGCGCCAGTGGGCAAAGTCCTTAGTAATCTGTTGCCAGCCATCGACCATCGCATAGGGCAAAAGACCCGCCTTGCCACTATCCGTGCCGCCCGCGCGCAGGGCCGTTTCATAGTCCGAACGGGTCGCGACCATGGGCTCAAGGGGCATGGCACCGAAGATCAGGCCTTTGTCATCCAGGTCCACAAAGTGGCTGGGGTCACGCATGGAGTCATGAAGCCGCCCTGCCCCCTTAGACCGGTCCAGCTCGCGGGCCAACTCACCCACAGTGATCACGGCGTCGGGTTTATGAAGAAAGGCTGGAAGGTCTGCGGGCAAGGCCTGCATTCCTGCCTCGGCGATGACCCGATGACCCGTCGCGCCCCAGGCCAAGGCTGAGACTGGCACGGCCAGCGCGATAATGGCGCTCAAGGCCGAAAGTCCAAGGCGCGTGCGCCCAGAGAAGGAAACCGTCATAGAGCGCCGCCTTTTCGATCAGTCGTTATTGTTCAGATCCGTCTCGACTCGCGCAATCCAAGCCCGAACAAGCGGATAGGCCTGCATATCGAATCCGCCCTGAGGTGCAAGACGCGTATAGGCCACAAGCGCCACATCCGCCAAGGTCACACGATCTGACGCCAGATAGGCGCGGCCTGCAAGTCCTGTCTCCATCCGCGCCAAGGCCCCATAGCCCCGCTCGATCAGGCGCGGCTCGATCTGGTCGGCGCTCTTGCCCATCATGTGCCGTTGAAACCGCACCACGGCGATATAGGGCTCATGGCTATATTGCTCCCAGTACATCCACTCCAGCATCTTGGCACGGTCATAGGCGTCGGTGGGGATCAGGTCAGAGCCCTCGGCCAGATAGGTGATAATGGCGTTGGACTGGGCCAAAACCCGCCCATCTTCGAGCACGACCGTCGGCACCTGACCGGCAGGATTGAGTGCCAAAAAGGTCGGCGTCTTGGCCTCGTCCTTCAAGACGTCAATGTCGATCCAGCGATAGGGCACCGACAGATAGTCCGCCGTCCACTTGAGCTTCAAACAGTTTCCCGAGATCCGATCACCATAGATTTGCAGGGTCATAGGGGTGCAGCCTTCACCAATAGGGTTGATCCGAGCCCTTCATGGCCCTTAAATAGCGGCGGCTCAATACGCCAAGGCTGACCTCTGGTAGATCTTGTCTCGACGCACGCGCCTTTCTCTTGTCATTGGGTTCCTGATCGCAGCCGGTCTGGCCGTTCCGACCGCGTGGGGACAGAGCGCTCCTCCGCCCAAGCCTGCGCCCTCATCGCCGGCCCAAGCGGCTGTAACCAAGCCCCCTGGTGACGATCCCATCGGCGATCTGGTCAATTCCGCCCTCGAACAGGTGAGCAGCCTCGCCTTGGGGCCTGCCGCAACGATGCTGCCCGACTGGAAGCTTGCCATAAGGATGTACCATGTCGGGGCTAAGGGGGTTGGCAGTAAGGACTCTTTAGGCTGCAAGGTGGTACCGATGCGCACGGTCGCCATCGACCCAAAGATCGTTCCCAAGGGCTCTGTGGTCTATATTCCCGAGACGGTCGGCCTACCGGTGCCCGGCGGCGGCGTCCATGATGGGATGTGGTACGCGTCCGACACGGGCGGCGCCATTCGTGGGGCCATGATCGACCTCTTTACCGGCTTTGGGTCCTATTCGATGCAGCCCCTGATGAAGAAGGGTCTGAACCTCAAGACCCTATCGGCCCACAGGATCGGTGAGTTTAAGGGCTGCCCACCGGCTTGGCCGAACGCCAATGCCGCTACGCCAACCCCTAAGCCCTAAATATCGGCGCCGACATCTCCGGCATCATTATCCATGTCGAGAGGACGGTGAATGCCGCACTCGGTCTTGTCCGAACCGGCCCAGCGTCCCGCACGAACATCCTCGCCCTCTTCGACCGGATTGGTGCAGGGCCAGCAGCCGACGGAGGGATAGCCTTGGGCCACCAAGGGATGGGGCGGCAGATCATGCTGGGCAATATAGGCGTCCAGATCGGCCTTGTCCCAGTTGGCCAGCGGGTTGAACTTGACCTGATCGATAGCCTGCTCGACCACGGCCAAGCGCAGCCGGTCGCCGCCATGGAACCGCTTACGGCCGGTAATCCAGCCATCAAATGCGCCCAAAGCCCGGTCAAGCGGCAGGACCTTGCGGATATGACAGCAGCC
>CAISGS010000419.1 GCA_903884915.1 uncultured Caulobacteraceae bacterium
CGGCGCAGTTCGCCGGTTTCTTTATCTTCGATGTAGGAGTTTGCGCCCAAACTCTGGTGCGAACGACGCATGCCAGCACGCGATGGGGAAACTTTACGCTTAGGAACAGCCATGTCTGAATCTCTTGCTCGGGAGCATCTAAAGAGGTGTCGCCGGGCCGGGTCACGAACCTGTTCCGTCGAATGAGCGGCGGTGTATGCCCTAAACCGCCGACAAGTTCAAGTGAGGTCACAAAGACCCTTTTAAACCAACCGGCTCTGCACCTTCGCCGCGCCGATGAAGCTGGCAAAGAGAGGGTGTGGGGCGAAGGGGCGGGATTTGAGTTCGGGGTGATATTGCACGCCGACGAACCAAGGATGGTCCAGCCGCTCGACAATTTCGGGCAGGACGCCGTCGGGCGATAGGCCCGTAAACATCAGGCCCGCCGACTCGATCTGCGCGCGATAGGCGATATTGACCTCATAACGATGCCGGTGGCGCTCGCGGATGGAAAGGCCGCCATAGATGTCGCAAACCTTCGATCCGGGGGTCAGAACCGCTTCAAAGGCTCCCAGGCGCATGGTTCCGCCCAGATCATCGCCCTCTTGGCGTTGAAGGCGTTCATTGCCCTGCACCCATTCGGTCATCAGGCCAACCACGGGATCGGCCGTCGGGCCAAACTCCGTCGAGGACGCCCCCTTGATGCCAGCGACATTGCGCGCGGCCTCAATCACCGCCATCTGCATGCCAAAACAGATACCGAAATAGGGCACGGACCGTTCACGCGCGAACTGAGCCGCACGGATCTTGCCCTCGGCCCCCCGCTCGCCAAAGCCGCCGGGAACGAGGATGCCGTGGACGCCCTCGAGACGCTCAGCCGCAGCGCCCGCGTCCCCTTCAAAGGTCTCTGATTCGACCCAATCAAGCCGAACCTTGACATTGTTGGCCACGCCGCCGTGGACGAGCGCCTCAATCAGCGACTTATAGGCGTCTTTAAGGACGGTATATTTACCCACCACCGCGATGACGACCTCACCATCCGGATGGTTCATCGTGTCAGAAATGGTGGTCCAGCGGGTCAGGTCGGGCTCGGGCGCATCGGCAATGCCAAAGACGCTGAGTACCTCAGCATCGAGACCTTGGTCATGATAGTCCAGAGGCACCGCATAGATGTTGGTCGAGTCCATCGCCTGAATGACGGCGGTTTCACGCACATTACAGAACAGACCAATCTTGCGCTTTTCTTCTGGCGGGATCGGCTGCTCGCAGCGACACAGCAAAATGTCGGGCTGAATGCCGATGGAGCGAAGTTCCTTGACCGAGTGCTGCGTCGGCTTGGTCTTCATCTCGCCCGCCGTCTTAATAAACGGCAGCAGCGTCAGGTGCACATAGCAGGATTGGCCACGTGGCAGGTCCTGCCCTAGCTGGCGAATAGCTTCGAAGAAGGGCAAGCCCTCAATATCGCCGACCGTGCCGCCGATCTCGACCAGCACAAAGTCAACCTCGCGGCCCGCCTCGTCGACGGCGGGGGTCAGGACGAAGCGCTTGATCTCGTCGGTGACGTGGGGAATGACCTGAACGGTCGCGCCCAGATAATCGCCCCGGCGTTCTTTCTCCAGAATGGTCTGATAGATGCGGCCGGTGGTGATATTGTCACCCTTGTTGGCCGACACGCCGGTAAAGCGCTCATAGTGACCCAGATCGAGGTCGGTCTCGGCCCCGTCGTCGGTGACGAAGACCTCGCCATGCTGATAGGGCGACATCGTGCCCGGATCGACATTGAGATAGGGGTCAAGCTTGCGCAGGCGAACGCTATAGCCACGTGCTTGCAGCAACGCACCAAGAGCGGCGGAGGCGAGGCCTTTTCCTAAGGAAGATACCACGCCGCCGGTGATGAAAATGTACCGGGTCATGGGCGGTCAGAGTAGTGCTGATTCGCGAAATGACTTCAGTCCAACCGCAAAAGAACCCACAGGTTTTTACGGAGCGGTCTTGGTTGGCGCTGGGGTAGAGGCTGGCTTAACGGCCACGGGCGCTGGAACAGCGGCTGCGGGCGGTTGCGAGACCGGACGAACCTGCGGGGTTGGGGCTTCAGGCGCGCCGTTGCTTGGTGCCGCCTTTGGCTTCAAGGCCTCAACATCCATCGCATCGATCTTCAGGCGATCAACAACCGAATTGTTCGCCCGATCACGGCCGGCCAAGATGGTCAGCAGTACGCTCAGCACAAAGAAGATAACAGCCAAGGTCCAGGTGGTACGGCTCAACAGGTCGCCCGTGCCACGCGCGGTCATAATCCCGCCGCCGCCGCCGCTGCCGCCCATACCCAAGGCACCGCCTTCGGAGCGCTGCATCAAGATCACCAAAATGAGCGCAATGCAGACAATGATGTGGATGGTCAAAAGGATGCTGAGCAGCATGGACGATCTAGCCTTAATAGAGGGGCGGCATCAGAGCGAGCTCCGATGACCACACAAGCCGCGCTCTCTATCATCAAGCGCGGTCCGACGCAAAGCGTTCAGCAGCAACCTATGCCGCTGCAATAATTGGCAGGAAATCGTCAGCCTTAAGCGAGGCGCCGCCGACCAAGGCCCCGCCAACTTCTTTGATCCTTAAGATTTCCGCCGCATTGGCCGCCTTGACAGAGCCACCATAGAGGATCGGCACCCCGGCGCCCGCTAAACCGAACATCGCAATCAAGGACTCCCGGACCGCCGCATGGACCTCCGCGATCTCCGCACTGGTCGGCGTCAAGCCCGTACCGATGGCCCAAACCGGTTCATAGGCAACGCAAAAGGCCTTGCTGTCCAAGGCTGAGGGCAAGGATCCACGAACCTGACCGGTAACGACCTCTAGGGCCTTGCCAGCTTTCCGCTGTTCTAAGGTCTCACCGACACAGATGATCGGCTCCAGCCCAGCCCAAAGCGCGGCCTCGACCTTGGCCGACACGATCTGATCAGTCTCGCCGTGGCCTGCGCGGCGTTCCGAATGGCCGAGAATCACGAGACTCGCGCCTGCCTCGGCCAGCATCTCGGCGCTGACATCGCCGGTGAAGGCTCCGTTTTTTTCGGCTCGGCAATCCTGCCCGCCCACAGCCACCGGCATTCCAACCAGTTCACGGGCCATCCGCTCAACCAGTGTCGCCGGAGGGCAAAGGGCAACGCGGGCCCCAAAGGCGCCCTGCTCCACTGCTACCGCAATGGCTCGGGCCTCGTCTAGATCGGGCGAAAGACCATTCATCTTCCAGTTTCCAGCGATCAATGGACGTGGTGCGGACATGAAATTACCCCTATTCATTCGTCCACTGAGGGGTAAAGGAACCCCGCTGACCTGTCCATCCAGAGCACTAACTTCAGCGCAAAGCTTGCAGGGCGTCGGCGGCCTCTACTATACCCCTTATCGTCGCGTTCCGTGGCGTGACAAACCGGGCCCTGCCCAAACGCTTTGCAAAGGTCGAGACCTCCATGCTTGCTGCCATTCGCACCTTCGCCAAATCGTGGGTTGCCGCTGTCCTCATTGGCCTTCTGGTCGTCAGTTTTGCCGTCTTTGGCATCAGCGACGTGTTTAAGGCGAAATTGACCGACTCGGTGGTCACCGCCGGAAGTCGCCAGGTCTCGTCCACCGACTTTAAGCGCATGTTCGAGAACTATAAGAAGCAGGCTGAACAGCGCACGGGCCAGCCGGTCACGACCGAAGAGGCCGTGAAGCGCGGCCTTGATGAGCGGGTCCTAACCGAAATCGCCGACAATGAAGGCCTAGCCGAACTGATCCGCATCTCGGGCATCCAGCCCGGGGACAAGCTGATCGGCAAGGAGATCAGCAAGACCACAGCCTTCTTCAATCCCATTTCCGGTCAGTTCGACCAAAACCTCTATCAACAGCGTCTGGCTGAAAATCAGCTGACTCCGGCCAAGTTCGAGTCCTATCTACGCGATGAGTTGGCTCAGAGCCACTATGCCGCCGGTATTGTCTCAGGCCTTCGCGCCCCTCGGCTCTATGGCGCCCTGATCGCCGCCTATGGCCTAGAGAACCGTGACCTCAGCTATTTCTCGGTGCGTCCAGGCATGGTGCCCGCGCCGACCCTGCCGACCGACGCGCAGTTGACCGCCTTCATCAAGGAAAATTCAGCCCAGCTGATGACGCCCGAAACCCGCGCCCTGACCATTGTTCGGTTCAGCACCGCGGCCATGGCCCCCTCGGTCAAGGTTGATCCTGCAGAGCTGCAAAAGCTCTACGACTTCAAGAAGGACAGTCTTTCCAGTCCTGAAAAGCGCTCGATTGTTCAGATTCCGGCCAAGGACGCCATCCAAGCCGCCGCCATCGCGTCGCGTCTGGCCAAGGGTGAAAGCGCCGTTGCCATTGCCAAGGCCTATGGCTTTGAGCCTGTGACCTATGAGGATGCGCCCAAGACCGCCATCGTTGATCCGAAAATGGCCGCTGCCGCCTTTAGTCTGCCCGTCGGTCAGGTGAGTGGCCCGATCCAAGGCAGCTTGGGTCTTGGCGTGGTCAAGGTTTTGAAGATCACCCCCGGTCAGACAGTATCCTTAGAGGCGATCCGCCCTCAGCTTGAACAGCAGCTTCGCAGCGATGGCGCCTCCCAGAAAGTCTATGATGTGGTTCAGAAATATGAGGACGCCCACTCTGCTGGTGCGACCCTTGTCGAAGCCGCACAAAAGGCTGGCGTGGCGGCCCTGTCCGTCGCGCCCATCACCGACAAGGGCACGACAGCGCTTGGCCAGCCTGTCGGCGGCGTCAGTGAAAAACTGGTCCGCGCGGCCTTCTCCTTGCCTGAGGGCGGCGAAAGCGACGTCGAAGACGAAGGCTCTGGCGAATATTACGCGGTGAAGGTCGACAAGATCATCGCCCCCGCCCTGCCCTCCATCGAGTCCATCCGCGTGCCCCTGACCCGCGTCTATATGAGCCGTGAGATGAACAAGCGCCTCAAGGCCCGTGCTGATGCACTGATCGCCCGGGTCAAGAAGGGTGAGGCCATTGAAGCCGTCGCTGCCTCTGCCGGTGCGCCAATCGCGTCGCTGGTCAAGATCGACCGTGCTTCGGCAGGTCAAAATCGCACGGTCAGTCCTGATGTCTTGAACCAACTGTTCGCTTCAAAGACCGGCGATGCCTTTATCGGCCAAGATGTGCAGTTCGGCTTTGTCGTCGCCAAGGTCATGGCCATCCGCGCCGGTGATATCGCTCAAGCCGCTCAGATCGCTGAATCCCAGCGTCCGCAAGTGACCATGCAGATGTTCGACGAGATCGGCCAACAGGGCCGCAAGTCGGCGCGCACGGCCGTCAAGGTCACGACCGATTTCGTCCGCGCCAAGACCGTTCTGGGCTTTGCGCCGGAAGAGACCAAAGGCGCCGTGGACGATACCAAGGCCCCCGCAAAGACTGACGCGAAAGCAAAATGACCTTTCAGCCCGCCCTAGAGCCCTTTACGCAGAACTATGAGGCCGGACTGCCGCAGGTGGTCTGGACCCGTCTGATCGATGATCTGGAGACGCCGGTCTCAGCCTATCTGAAGATCGGTCACGGGCGTGACTATGCGTTCCTCTATGAGTCGGTTGAGGGCGGCACCTGGCGTGGGCGCTATTCCATCGTGGCCATGAAGCCAGATCTGGTCTGGCGCTGTCGCGGCGATCAGGCCGAGAATGCCGAGGGTGCCAATATCGCTGCTGGCCAGTTCACGCCCCAGTCCGGCGGGGCGCTCGATAGCCTGCGCGATCTGGTCGCCCGCTCGAAGATTGCCCTGCCCAAGGACCTGCCGCCCATGGCTGCGGGCCTGTTTGGCGCAATTGGCTATGACATGGTGCGTCTGGGCGAGCATCTGCCCAACATCAATCCCGACGCCCTAGGCCTGCCTGACTCCATCATGATGCGGCCCCAAGTGGTCGCTGTGTTCGATTCTATCGGCCAAGAGATCATTATGGTCACGGCTGTGCGCCCCAGTGGCCTCAGCGCCGCCGAGGCCCATGCGGCTGCGGTTGGGCGTCTGGAAGAGACCATTAGCGACCTGCGTCGTCCGATGGCCCATCCGGCGGCCCGCGCCCCCTTGCCCGCGCCGGTCTTCACCTCGCCCCTGACTAAGGACGACTATTGCGACATGGTCGAGAAGGCCAAGGTCTATATCCGCGCCGGGGACATCTTTCAGGTCGTGCCGAGCCAGCGGTTCCGTGCGCCCTTCACGCTCGATCCCTTCGCCTTCTATCGCTCCTTGCGCCGGATGAACCCGTCGCCCTTCCTGTTCTTCCTCAATTTCGGCAATTTCCAACTCGCCGGATCGAGCCCTGAGATCATGGTGCGTCTACGCGACAACAAGATCACCATCCGCCCCATCGCTGGAACCCGTCCGCGCGGCAAGACG
>CAISGS010000420.1 GCA_903884915.1 uncultured Caulobacteraceae bacterium
GAGCCCTCAAGGCCCCCTATCGCCTGAGACCCTCAAGGCCCAGTTCGGCATCGATTGGCGCGAGACGGTCGATGAGGATGACGGCATCAATCCCGAAAAGATTGCCGCCGTGATCGCGCGCAAATCCATGACCTATTTCCTTGATTGGCGGGTCTATAGCCAAGAGGTAGCGCAGCTTCTGCCATCCAAGATCGTTCCGGGCTGGTGTGTCACGCCCCTGTCGGACGCGGCCAAGGCGGCCTATGACGCCCCCTTCCCAGATGAGCGCTATATGGCCGCGCCGCGCCGGTTCCCGATGCTGGTGCCCATCACGATGGATGACCCAGAACGCGAGATCAATGAGGCGGCTTGGAAGGTGTTAGAGGGCTGGCAAAAGCCGTTCTTGACCCTGTGGGGCACGCAATGTCCCTTTACCTTCATGCATAGGGGCAGGCCCTTTCGCACGCGTATTCCCGGCGCGTCCCTGCCGGGGATCGAGCACAAGGTCTATGGGGCAGGGCACTATATCCAAGAAGATTTCGGCCCTGAGATTGCCGCCGACATGATCGCCTTTATCGAGGCCTTCCCCGTCCCTTAAGGCTTTGGTGTGGGCCGAATGACCTTTGGGCCGAGATTTTCAATGACCTGCTTGGCATCAAAGGCCTTGGGATCATTGACCGGCTTTGGGCCTGTGCCAAGAACGATCTCGGAATAGGCCTCGTACTTTTCAACGGTCTGTTCCTCGGTGCGCATACGCCAAGCAATGTCGTCCATTAATGGATTGGCCCAGCCGACCACGATCCCGCGAGAGACCACGACCGGCGGACGCCACATGTGGCTCATAATGATCGGATCAGGCAGGATGATTTTCTGCACGCTTTTGGCCAGTCCACGATCAGCCATCATGAACCAGTCCTTGCCCTGGGCCAGGGTCAGTTCGGCGGCCCGATGCAGCAGATAGTTTTCCACCACATCGCGTGATGTCAGGCTGTTGCCAGTAAAGGTGATGCGATAGCGATCCTGTTCGACCTTGGTCTCGCTATAGCCGCCGCTCTGGGCCGTGCCCGTCGCCAGAGGTTGATAGGGCGTTGCCGTGACGCAGGCGCTTAAAGAGATCGCTGCGAAGGCGCTCAGGGCGAGGCTCTTGAGAGTCGAAAGCCGGATCACGGTGGCGCTCCTAAAAAAGGGGTCAGTGCCGAAACAGAATGAGGCCTGAAGCTGAAATCAACAAGAGCCCAACAATCATGGCGAAAACACGTTGAAACCGAGGTTCTGTCATTCTTTGAGCGATGGCGACGCCGCCAAGGCCATAGGAGGTCATGGTGATCATATCCATGCCGATGGTTGCCGCCGCAAAGACGAACATTTGCGGGGCAATCGGGCGATCAACCTCCAGAAAGGGCGGGATGACGGCGCTAAACAGCACCAAGGCCTTGGGGTTGGAAATCTGGACGACAAAGCCATCGCGAAGGGCTGAACGTCCTGCAGCGGCTACCGATTGGATCGGCCCGCCCGTGCCCTTAATTCCCGACCAAAGCGACTTGCTGCCCAGCCAAATGAGATAGGCCGCACCGACGAAGGTCAGCAGATGAAACAGCTTTGGAAAGGCCAGGATCAGGGCCCCCAGACCTGCCGCTGCGGCCGTGAACCAGACCAGTGTGGCGATCGACATGCCCAATATGCC
>CAISGS010000421.1 GCA_903884915.1 uncultured Caulobacteraceae bacterium
GCCACAGCGCCGGTCATCAGCACATGGTCGTCACTGGCCCGCCAAGCAATGTGAAGCTCGCCGCCGTCGAGCACGAGCGTGGCTTCCCGGCCCGTCAGGCCTCGGCGGTGGGCAGCGACCAGAGCCGCGCAGGCGCCTGTGCCGCAGGCCTTGGTCAGGCCCGCGCCCCGTTCCCAGACCTTAAGGCGGATGCGGTCGGGGCTCAGGATCTGGGCAAAGCCGACATTGACCCCTTCTGGAAACAGAAAATGATGCTCGATCATTGGGCCGACCTCGCGCACGGGGGCGGTCTCAATATCGGGGACAAAGAACACCACATGCGGATTGCCCATGTTGACGCAGCCCGGCGTGTGCAGGATTGGCGCGTCTATGGGGCCGACCTGAAGCTCGATGCCGACCGTATCCATCTCTTGCGACAAGGGGATCTGAGCCCAGTCCAAACCGGGCACGCCCATATCGACTGTGACGCCCGCCTGGCCTTCAGAAGGACGGCTCGCGCCAAGGAGCCCGGCTGCCGTTTCGATGGTGGCGCTGGCCGCACCGGTTTCATTCAAGAGCAACTGGCCCACGCAGCGGGTGGCATTGCCGCAGGCCTGGACCTCAGTGCCATCCGCATTCCAGATGCGCATGAACAGGTCTGCGCGGCTGGAGGGCTCTAGAACGATGAACTGATCGCAGCCGATAGCGCCATCGCTTCGCGCCGACAGTGCCCGGACCTGATCAGAGGTCGGGCTGTAGGGGCTGCGACGGGCATCGACGACGATGAAGTCGTTGCCAAGACCGTTCATTTTCAAAAACCGGTGGGTCATAGCTTCCATATAGGCTAACCGCGCCCATGATGCACCTAGCGAGCGCCCGAGCGATAAAGGTCTCTTGCCGCTCCAGAACAATGATCTAGGGTTAGGGTCTAAACCATCCAGACCATGATGATCGAGACGCCGTGACCCATCTCGCCCTGACCCGCACCCTTTCCGTCCTGACCTTCATTGTGGCGACAGGCCTTGGCGCCTCCAGTTTCGCCCAATCCACCCCCTCGACTCTCAAGGCCTCGTCCATGACCGAAAAGACCGCCGACCCCTTTTTGTGGCTGGAAGAGGTGGAGGGCAAGCGCGCCCTAGATTGGGTGGGGACGGAAAATAAGCGCAGTCTAGATCTGCTGCAGGCCGACCCGCGCTTTGCCCGTCTCAACGAACAGGCCCTGACCATCGTCAATGCGACCGACCGGGTGCCGATGCCGTCGTTCCGCGCCGGAGCGATCGACAATTTCTGGCAGGATCAAGCGGCGGTGCGGGGCGTTTGGCGGCGGACCAGCCTTGAAAGCTACCGAAGCGCCAATCCCGCCTGGGACACGGTTCTCGATATTGACGCTCTGGCCAAGGCCGAGGGCGCCAACTGGGTCTATAAGGGCGCAAACTGTCTGGCCCCCGAAGAGCGGCTCTGTTTGGTTTCCCTGTCCGATGGCGGCAAGGACGCCGTCGAGGTGCGCGAGTTCGACGCCAAGGCCAAGGCCTTTGTTGCCGGTGGTTTCCACCTGCCTGCGGGCAAACAACAGGCCGCTTGGATTGATCAGGACACCTTGCTGGTCGGCCGCGAATGGACGGCGGGCAATGTCACCGAGTCGGGCTATCCCTACACCATCAAGCGCCTCAAGCGCGGCCAAGCCCTGTCCGAGGCGACCGAGGTCTTTTCGGGGACCAAGACCGATGTCGGCGTCTGGCCGGGGGTCATTCGCGACGCTGAAGGTGGCCATGTTGCTGACTATATCACCCGCGCGGTCGGCTTCTTTGACAGCGAATATTACATCCTGACGCCCAAGGGGCCTGTACGCCTGCCGGTGCCGACCAAATCCAGCTTCCAAGCCTATCTGGACGGTCAGGCGGTCTTTACGCTGGAAGAGGCTTGGACGCCCAAGGCCGGTGGCCAGACCTTTGCGCAAGGGGCTCTGGTTAGTTTCGATCTGGCCAAGGCCATCGCTGATCCCGCCTCGGTCCAGCCCAGCCTGATCTTCGCGCCCAACGCGCGTCAATCGATCGATGGAGTTGGATCGACCAAGACGCGCCTAGTCTTTACCCTGACCACCAATGTCGTCGGTCAGATCATGAGCTACGGCCATGGCCCCAAGGGCTGGACCGGCAAGGCCCTTAACCTGCCCGCCCCAGCAACCTTGGGCGTGGTCACGGCCAGTGACCGGGATGACCAGCTCTTTGTGTCGGCCACCAGCTTCCTGATGCCCACCACCCTTTGGCTGGCCGATGCGGCCTCGGGTCAGACCCTTGAGGCCAAGTCTGCTCCGGCGCGGTTCGATGCCAGCGGTCTGGTCACCGAGCAGTTTGAGGCGACCTCCAAGGACGGCACCAAGGTTCCCTATTTCGTCGTGCGGCGCAAAGATCTGGCCTTCGACGGCAAGGCACCGACCCTGCTCTATGCCTATGGCGGCTTTCAGGTCTCGATGAGCCCGGCCTATTCGGGCCTGACGGGGAAGCTATGGCTCGAGCGCGGCGGGGTCTATGTGCTGGCCAATATTCGCGGCGGCGGTGAATTTGGACCGGCTTGGCACCAGGCGGGCCTAAAGACCAAGCGCCAGGTGATCTATGACGACTTTGCGGCTGTGGCCGAGGACCTGATCGCGCGCAAGATCACCAGCCCGCGCCATCTGGGCATTCAGGGCGGCTCTAATGGCGGCCTCTTGATGGGGGTGCAACTGACCCAAAGGCCAGACCTGTGGAATGCCGTAGTGATTCAGGTGCCTTTGCTCGACATGCTGCGCTATCATCGGCTGCTCGCCGGAGCCTCTTGGATGGCCGAATATGGTGATCCAGCCGACCCGGTCGAGGGGGCCTTTTTGCAGCGTCTGTCGCCCTATCATAATCTGAAGGCGGGGGCGGCCTATCCTGAGCCCTTCTTCGTGACCTCGACCAAGGATGACCGCGTCCATCCGGGGCATGCGCGCAAGATGGCGGCCAAGATGCAGGCCATGGGCTTGCCCTTCCTCTATTACGAAAACACCGATGGCGGCCACGCGGCGGCGGCCAACCTGAAAGAGTCGGCCAAGCGCGTTAGTCTTGAGATGGTCTATCTGTCTCGAAAGCTGATGGACTAAGCGGCCATGGACCAGATCGTCCCTAAGCTTTCGCCCTTTATGGCCGCGCACCCAACGCCCTTGGCGGGCGCTAAGTTTCACGATCCCCATCTGACCGCCAAAGGTGAGATGCGGGCCAGTGTCGATATGGCCGGGCTAAAGACCCTGTGGTTCAATACCGGGACCCTGTGCAATCTGACCTGTTTGAACTGCTATATTGAAAGCTCTCCGACCAACGACGCCCTGTCCTATCTGACGGCGGCCGAAGCCTTGGCCTATCTCGATGAGATCGCGGCCTTGAACCTGCCGGTCGAAGAGATTGGGCTGACCGGCGGCGAGCCCTTTATGAACCCCGACATCCTGTCCTTGATCGCGGTTCCGTTGCAGCGCGGGCTTAAGGTTCTGGTCCTGACCAACGCCATGAAGCCGATGGACCATCGTAAGGACGGCTTGCTGGCCCTGAAGGCGCAATATGGCGACCGCCTAACCCTTCGCGTCAGTCTTGATCACTATACAGGCCTTGTTCATGAGGCCGAGCGCGGCGTCGGCACTTGGGCCAAGGCGCTTGAGGGCCTGCATTGGTTGGCGGTGCAAGGATTTAATCTGGCCGTTGCGGGGCGAACCCTTGACGGTGAAGGGGCCGAAGAGGCCCGCGCGGGCTATCAGGCGCTGTTTGAGGGCATGGGCTTGGCGCTTGATGCCAGCAACCCTGCCGCCCTTGTGCTGTTTCCAGAGATGGATGCGCGGGTCGATGTTCCTGAAATCACCACGGCCTGCTGGGGCATATTGCATAAGGACCCGGCAGACCTGATGTGTGCGTCAAGCCGGATGGTGGTCAAGCGCCGGGGTGCCGACCGGCCCGCGGTCGTGGCTTGCACGCTCCTGCCCTATGATCCGCAATTCGAACTGGGGCCTGATCTGGCCTCGAGTTTAGGGTCCGTGAAACTGAACCACCCCCACTGCGCCAAGTTCTGCGTCCTTGGCGGGGCGAGCTGCAGCGCTGGCTAGACCCGCAGGGCCTCAGCCAGAAGACGTCCCTCAACCGCGCGGCTTGACCCCGCCCGCCAAGCCACGACGATCTCGCGAGAGGGCGGACGCTCGTCGCCTGTGAGGCCGACGGGACGGATGGTGACGCTGGCCCGTTCGGCGAGGCCGGATTCCACGGCCATGGCGGGCAGGAGCGAAACGCCCAGTCCCGATCCGACCATCTGAACCAGAGTGTGCAGGGATGTGGCGGCAAAATGGCTCTCGCCGGTCTTGCTGTTGGCCTTGGGCGGCTCTAGCCCGCAGGAGGAGAGGGCGTGATCGCGCAGGCAGTGACCATCTTCGAGCAGGATCAGATCATCACTGTCGATATTGTCCATCGAAACAGGACCGCCGTGGCCCAGATGGTGACCCGGCGGCAAGGCGGCCATCAACTCATCATCTCCCACGCGGGCCGTGCGCAGGCCGGTGGTGTCATAGGGCAGGGCAATCAAGGCGGCATCGAGCGCGCCGGATTTTAAGGCCACGACCAGCTTGGCCGTCATGTCTTCGCGCAGAAATAGCCGCAGCTTTGGAAACCGCGTGCGCAGCAGGGGCAGGACGCGCGGTAGCAAGAAGGGGGCGATGGTGGGGATCACCCCTAGCCGAAACCGGCCCGACAGGGGCTGGCCCGCACTTTTGGCGGCTTGAACCAGATCTTCGGTCTGAGCCAAGATCTCGCCGCCGCGCTGCACAGCATCTTCACCGACCGCCGTCAGAATGACGCCGGACCTTGCCCGGTCCACCACCGGCGCGCCGAGGATCTTTTCCAGTTCTTGAATGCCGGCTGAAAGGGTCGGCTGGGTGACATGGGCTGCCTCCGCCGCGCGGCTAAAGGAGCCATGTTCGGCCAGAAGCTTGAGATAGTGCAGTTGGCGTAAGGAGGGGAGCATGGGGAGATTATAGTTCGGTTCTATCGAGATGCCAAAATCTATTGAGGGGACGGGTAAGCCCTTTCCCCCCTTGAGGGGGAGAGGGTTGGGAGTGGGGGGTGTTCATCCACGATCTCTCCGCCGCGTTCCTCGCAAAGCAGAAATCCAGCGGGCTTCATTCCGTCTGAGTGCAAGGGTCTGGGTCCCCGCCTTCGCGGGGAAGACGGAAGGAAGGCCCTTCAGGTAGAGGGGGCGAGGTGAGGGGGGCATCCACTCCCCCATAATTCATCCTCATCCTGAGCCTGTCGAAGGACGAGGATGCCCCTCTTTCACCACCACCTTCCCCGCGAAGGCGGGGATCCAGATCAGGGCTAACCGGCCGTGGGCACTCCGCAGGTCTGGGTCCCCGCCTGCGCGGGGAACACGGATGTCGGGGCTGTGCGCCATATCCGCCATAAGGGGAAGATCAAGGGATGGCAAATCTTCCCCCTATGGGGGAAGTACCGGCGAAGCCGGGGTAGGGGGTCTGCCCCCTACAGCCCCTTCTCCATCCGATAATTATGAATCGCCACGCCCCTCAGAGCGAAATCGCGGCGGTGGGTGACGACGAAACCCTTGCGCAGAAAGAGCCGCCGCGCCGCTTCACTGGCCTCTGTATAGAGCTGGGTCAGGCCCAGAATGCGGGCCTCCTGCTCCAAACGGTCATAGAGTGCCGAGGCTAGGCCCGTCCCAATATGGTCCGATCGGCAATAGAGATGATCCAGATGGCCATCGCGCTCCAACAGCCCATAGGCCAAGGGCTGATCCGCCCCATCGACAGTGACCCAGATCAGGCCCCCCTTTAGGGCGCGGCGCTCGAAATCTTGCGGGCTGGGGGCCGCGCTGACCCAGACCTCGACCTGCGCCAGACCATAGTCCCGCGCGCCACCCCCGCGCACCGAATCGATAAAGATCGCCGTCAGGATCGGTGCGTCACGAGGCTCGAATGGACGAATGAAAAGGTCGGTCATGGTGGCCCTCTTTATGCGACCGGTTCAGCATGGGTAAAGGAAACAAGGCCCTCACCCAACCCTCTCCCACAGGGA
>CAISGS010000422.1 GCA_903884915.1 uncultured Caulobacteraceae bacterium
AACGAGACGCGCATCGATGGGATCGCCGGAACCTGTGGGTGTCGTCATGGGGAATAAGCCTTGTCTGAGCGCCTTAGAGGCCAGATTTCGCGACGAGTGCCGCAGCAGCCTCTATGGCGAGTTCATAACTCTTAGCTCCAAAGCCGGACACGATGCCCGTTGCAGCCAAAGAGACATAGGTTGACCGGCGGAACTCTTCGCGAGCGGCCGGGTTGGACAGGTGACATTCAACAATAGGAATCGCTAAGGTTTTCAACGAATCAAGAATGGCCACCGAGGTGTGTCCATATCCTGCGGGATTGAGTACGACTGCACAGGCCTTGAGGCGAGCCTCCTGTATCCAGTCGATCAACACACCTTCGTGATTAGACTGACGAAAGTCGATTTCGAAGCCCAAACCAGCGGCTTTAGCGCGGCACTGGTCCTCAACGTCCTTCAACGTGGCGTATCCGTAGATTTCTGGTTCACGGGTGCCGAGTAGATTAAGGTTCGGGCCGCTCAATACGAAGATGATCTTGGACATGCGCCCTCGCCGTCGTTAGGTGCTGTCTTGTATCTCCGGTTGGCTAGGGTCACAAGCTTGCCGTTCGGATCGCGGCGCATGGGGTGGATATGAGGGTCATTGTAAATGGCGAGGATCGGGCCTTCGACGGGGTGAAAACCGTTGCAGCCTTGGTCGCGGCTCTGCAGTTGGACGGTCGAAAGCTGGCCATTGAACGCAACCTCGAAATTGTGCCTCGGTCGGCCTATGACAAGACAGCCCTGTGTGACGGGGACCGAATCGAGATCGTGCATTTCATTGGAGGCGGCTGATATGAGCGGCGAAGACACCTGGACCGTAGCGGGCCGAACCTTTCGCTCACGCCTGATCGTCGGCACGGGCAAATATAAGGACTATGCGATCAATGCGGCGGCCGCTGAGGCTGCGGGCGCGGAGATCGTCACCGTGGCGGTGCGCCGCGTGAACCTATCCGATCCTAGCCAGCCGATGCTGGTCGATTTTGTTCGGCCGGACCGTTTCACCTATCTGCCCAATACGGCGGGATGTTTCACCGGCGAGGACGCGGTGCGCACCTTGCGACTGGCGCGTGAGGCGGGCGATTGGAGCCTGGTCAAGCTTGAGGTCCTGTCCGACACCAAGACCCTTTACCCTGATATGGAAGAGACCCTTCGAGCCTTGAAGCTGCTGGTCAAGGAGGGCTTTGACGTCATGGTCTATTGCACCGATGACCCGGTCTATGCCCGCAAGCTCGAAGAGGCAGGAGCCGCCGCCATCATGCCGCTCGGTGCGCCGATTGGTTCAGGTCTGGGCATTCAAAACCGCGTCAATATTCGGCTGATCGTTGAGCAGGCCAAGGTGCCGGTTCTGGTCGATGCTGGCGTTGGTACAGCGTCTGATGCCACCATCGCTATGGAGCTAGGCTGCGACGGCGTCTTGATGAACACCGCCATTGCCGAAGCCAAGGACCCGATCTTGATGGCCGAAGCCATGAAGCACGCGGTCATCGCTGGGCGGCTATCCTACCGGGCAGGGCGGATGCCCCGGCGCATGTATGCCGATCCCTCATCGCCCTTGGCCGGATTGATCTAGGCGGCAGGCTTGATCTGTTTGGCGCGCGCGATCTCGATGGCGCGCTTGAGGGCTTCCATGTCCGCGCCGGGAATGAGCTGATCGCCGACGATGAAGGCGGGCGTGCCCTGAATGCCGATGGCGAGGCCCAGATTATGCACGGCGGTCAGGTGCTCGGTGACCTTGTCGGCCTCACCGGCGCTCTTGGCCGCGGCAGGATCAATGCCATTGGCGGTTAGGATCTTGGCGATGGTCGCGTCATCCAGCGCCTTTTCGGCCATCAGGTCCTCGTGCACCGCGCCATATTTGCCCTGAGCCCCAGCAGCGAGCGCTGAACGCGCAGCGCGCAGGGACACGCCGAGCTTGCCGTCACGGTCAGGCAGGATCGGGAATTCTTTGAACACGAAACGAACATCTGGATTGGCCTTTAGCAACTCAACCACCTGCGGCTGGGCCGCCTTGCAGTAGCCGCAGCGATAGTCGAAGAACTCGACCACGGTGACGGTGCCCTTGGGGTTGCCACCGACATAGTCGCGTGCATCTTGCTCAAGGGCCTTTCGGTTCTCGGCAATCTTGCTTTGCGCCAATTGCGTAGCCTCGGCGGCCTGCTTTTCTTGAAGCTTGTTGATGGCCTCTTCGATGACTTCGGGATGGGTGATCAGATAGGCCCGGACACGGTCGCCAAAGGCCTTTTCATTCTGGACCATGCCGCAGCCTGTCAGGGCAAGGCAGCTAACGGCCGTCAGCAAGAGGGTAGGAAGGCGCATGATAATTTTCCGCTTGGGTTGTGTTTTGCCCACCATCCGCTAGGCGGGGTTAAGGTGAGCGTTATGAGAGGGCATCAGCGCTTACGGGGCGCAGCACTGCCTTCTTTGGCCAGGTCTTTCAAATCATCGTCAGTCGGTTCGGAGGCCAGAACAATATCGGTTGCTCGGCGCCATTCCGGTGATCCCTTGACCAGTTCAGCCCGGGCTCTCATGCCGAAAATGCGCGCTTCACTGGGGATGCCGATCGCAAAATACTGTTCCGCCGCTGCCAACCTCGCCATGCCCGGTTGACGTCTGCGGTCATAGGCCTCTGACAACATGCGCCAGCCAAAGGGGTTGTCCTGCTCCAGTTCCAAAGCCTTGTAGATATGGGCTATGGCCTCATCGACGCGCTTATCGTCGTCGAGCGCCAGCAGGGTTTGACCCAGGGCCAGGTGGAACAGGGCCGCATCGGGTTTTAGCTCAATACAGCGGCGATAGGCGGGCTCAGCTTCGGCCGCGCGGGCGGATTCAAACAGGGCCTGACCGCGTAACTCCCACAGATAAGGATTGTTTGGGTAATCCTTGAGCAGGGCGTCGATGGCCTTCAGCGCCTTGTCGGTCTCAAGGGCGCGGTAATAGGCGATGGCCCTCGCATAGCGGGCCGGATAGGATTTATCGCTCTCTTTGAACTCGATGAAACTTTGCTGCGGCGGGTTCATGAAGGCCTTGAGCTTGGCCACCATGATCATATGGGTTGCCTGAGCCTCGGCACTGTCTGATTTGCCATAGTTTGGCATGGCCTCGACCCGAACCCGCAAGGCCTCGATCCGGTCAGACGACAGGGGGTGGCTGCGGAAGAAGGGGTAGCGCTTGGCGTCGGAGAACACCTCTTGGTATCGGAAATTGTCGAAGAATTCGACGAGCCCTTTGCCCGACTGGCCGCTCTTGTCCAAGAACCCGGCTGCGGCTTGGTCAGCGGAGGATTCCTGAACGCGGGTATAGCCAAGCACGGAAAGGGTCGCAAAATAGCTGCTGTTGCCGATGAGCATGGCCGCGGCATCGGGCGCTCCGGCTAAGGCGGCCAAGAGGCCTAGGCCAAGGGTCATGACGAAGGTGCCGGTGGCCGCCTTGCTCATATCGCCCGATCGCGCCAAGTGACCGCCAGAGATGTGGCCGGTTTCGTGCGCCATAACCCCAATCAGCTCATTGGGTGTTCGGGTTTGGATGATCAGCCCGGTATTGATAAACATCTGCTGGCCGCCGGAGACGAACGCATTGATCTGCTTGTCGCCGACGAGATGCAGTTTGATGTCTTTCGGATCGAGCCCGGCGGCAATGAAGCCAGGATCAGCATTGGCACGCAAAATCTCTTCGATTTCCGTATCGCGAATGAGAGATGTAGCGTTTTGAGCCCTTGCCAGATTGGGCGCAATGATCAGGGAAAGCGCGAGGGTACTAATCCCGACGAGGGCTTTCACTTGCTGCGTTAGCGAGCGAGGTGAGCCGCTCTTTGGCACGCTCACAGCTAGGCTTGACGACATCCGAGGGGCCAAACTTACCGCTCCAAAATTGAACCCCCGCGCCGGTAAGGACGCGGGGGATAGTGCCCCTAGAAGGAGGTTAGCGCCTTATCAGCGCCGCCACCAGCCCTTCTTAGGCTGGGATGGAGGCGCAATAATGGCCGCTGGATCGGGTGTCGGTTCAGGTGCTGGCTCTGCGAGCACAACAGATACGGGTTCCGCCGGAGTTGGGATGGGTTCAGCCGGCACGGGGGCTGATTCAACGGGGGCTTGGGCCACCGCTTCAGCTTGCGCCTCTACTTCAGGCTGGGCCTTGGCACGACTACGGCGAGCGCGAGCGGGTTTGGCCTTGACCTCATCAACGGCTGGAAGCTCGACCCAGATGTCGGCCTCAACCGTTGGTTCGGCAGCGATAGGCGTGGGGGCTTGCGCTTCGACGACGGCTTCAGGCGCTTCCGCCGTCACGTCATCGGCTTGGGCTTGAGCCAAGAGCTCTGCCTTGGTCGGACGGCGGCGGCGGGCAGGCTTGGCGGGCTTTGCGGCCTCGGTGCTGGCCGCAACCTCATCAGAAGGGGTTGGGGCTGGCACAGACGCTTGGTCCGCGACCACCGGCGTCGCCAGTTCTTCGGACTGCGCTGGGCGTGGGCGCGGCTGCAGGGGATCAAACCAGATATAGGGGTCGCCATCCGGGGCCCGGGGGCGCGTCCAGCCATAGGGCTCGTCGGTGCGCACATCTTCACGCATCCGGCGACCACCGCGGCGTCCGCGACGGCGGCGGCGGCGGGCAGCTTCGGCTTCACTGCTTTCACCCTCGCGGGCTTCGCTGCCTTCAGTACCGTCTTCATCATCACCTTCGGCGCTGTTGCCTTCACCATCGGCTTCGGTCGATGCCGCGCCATCGGCGGGCTCGTCACCACGGCGTCCACGACGACGACGACGACGACGGCGACGTCCGGCTTCACTGTCATCTCCGGCCTCTTCGGTGCGCTCGGCAGAACCG
>CAISGS010000423.1 GCA_903884915.1 uncultured Caulobacteraceae bacterium
GAGCCCCTCAAGACCGCCATTGTCGACTATGCCAAGACGGTCAAGATGGGCGATGGGGCCGAGCAGGGCACACAGTTGGGACCCATCAACAACAAACTGCAATATGAGCGGGTCCTCGACCTGATCGCGGACTCCAAGGCCAAGGGCTATAAGTTCCTGATGGGCGGCGAGGCCTCGCCTGCGCCCGGCTATTTTGTGCCCATCACCATCATCGACAATCCACCTGAAAATTCCCGCATTGTCCAAGAAGAGCAGTTTGGTCCCGTCCTGCCGCTCCTGTCCTTCGACACGCTGGAAGAGGCCATCGACCGGGCCAATGCCAGCCCCTACGGCCTTGGCGCTTCGATCTGGACAGCCGATGAGGCCAAGGCGCTGGATATTAGTTCGCGCATTGCCGCTGGCACGGTCTGGATCAATGAGACCCAGCACCTGTCACCGCTCGGCGCCTTTGGTGGTCACAAACAGTCGGGCCTTGGGTCCGAAGGGGCGTTGGAAGGTCTGCTGGAATATACCAATACCCAAACCGTCTATGTGAAAAAGCCCGCCGTCGCGGCCGCCCAATAGGCCAAGTGCACGAAGGAGACAAAAATGACCCAGCTTGTCGGCAGCCTTGTCCTTGATGGACTGACCCTCACGCCCCTGACCCCAACCATCGGGGCCGAGGTCGGCGGCATTGATCTGCGCCAGCCCCTTGAGGCCGGACAGGTCGCCGCGATCAGGCAAGCGCTGCTGGACTGGAAGGTGCTGTTCTTTCGCGATCAGGAGATCACGACCGACCAGCATCTGGATTTTGCCCGCAATTTCGGCGGCCTAGAGGTTCACCCCTTCGCGCCAGAAAAGCCGGGCTATCCTGAGGTCCTCGCCCTGACCCACAATCGCGAAAGCCGGGGCAAGGAGAACTTCTGGCATAGCGACGTGACTTGGCGTGAAAAGCCTTCGCTCGGGTCGATCCTGCGGGCCATCGAGATTCCGCCGATCGGTGGCGATACGCTCTTTGCCGACATGTATGCCGCCTATGATGGCCTGACCGACGAGATCAAGGCCAAGATCGAAGGGGCCTATGCGGTTCACGACTTTGCCCATTTCCGAAAACTCTTAGTCAAGCAAGGCAAGACGCCGGAAGAGGTTGAGACCTTTAATAGGCTTTATCCGATGATGGAGCATCCGGTCGTGCGCACCCATCCAGAGACGGGTCGCAAGGCCATCTATGTCAATGTCGCCTTTACCCAGCACATTGTTGGAATGGACAAGGCAGAAAGCGACGTGCTGCTCAAGCACCTCTATGCCCAGGCCGCGATCCCGGAATATCAGTGCCGGTTCCGCTGGCAGCCCCATTCCATTGCCTTTTGGGACAATCGCGCCAGCCAGCACTATGCGGCCTCTGACTATTGGCCTGCTGTGCGCCGGATGGAGCGCGTGACCATCCTTGGCGACCGACCCGCCTAAGCCAAGGGGCGTAGAAGCTCGAACAGATGGACCCTAAGGGTTGCGAAATGAGCTCTATTCCAAACGGGTCTAAACACTGCTAAGATGGTTTGCCTCTTTAGATCGAGATCTCAGTGCAAAAAATTCATTTCACGGCGACCTGCCTATCGGCCCTGCTCGGCTTAACCCTGCTTTCCGCATGCGGCGGCAAGGACAAGGCCCTGGTCGAAGCGCCCTTGCCAACGGTCGAGATCGTGCCCTTGGCGGCGCCCAATAGCGGCCAAACCCTGTCTGTGACCGGTGCCCTGCGCCGCCAACGCGAGATGGTCCTGTCTTTCCGCATTCCCGGCGTCATAACCGGCCTATCGGTGGACGAGGGCGACAGCGTTAAGGCCGGACAACTCCTAGCCCGACTGGATCCCGCCGCCGTCGACTCGCGCCTTCGCCAAACCGCCGCCGATCTGGACCGCGCCCGCAAGGATGAGGCGCGCTACGTCAAGCTGGCCGATGCCGGCATTGTCAGCCGTCAGCGCGCCGAGGCCCAGAGCGCGGCGGCCACCTCCGCCCAAGCGGCCTATGACGCCGCCGCCTTTGATCGGCGCTGGGCCAATCTGATCGCACCGTCCAAGGGCGTGATCTTGACCCGCAATGCCCAGACCGGTGAGGTGGTTCAGCCTGGCCAAGCGGTGCTCAGTCTCGCCGACGAGGCCAGCCCTCTGGTCCTGCGCGTACCCCTCTCTGACCGCGATATTGGCAAGATTCGCTTGGTGGCCAGCGCCGCCATCACGCTCGATGCCCTACCCAATCAGACCCTAACCGGATCGGTCAGCCGCATCGGTCAGCGTGCGGGGGCCCAGAGCGGAGCCATTGATATTGAGATCACCCTGCCGCCGACAGCGGGTCTGCGCAGCGGCCTGATCGCCAGCGCCAAGATCGAGGCCGCTAGCTCGGCTGCGGCCAGTGCCGCAAGCGCCTATTGGCGCGTTCCCGCCGAAGCCATTATGGAGGCCGACGGTAAGGCCGCCCTTGTCCTGCGATTTGATCCCAAAGACGGGATCGCCAAGCAAACCAAGGTCACCTTCGGCGGCTTTGACGGTGATGACGCCCTGATCCAAGGCCTTGCGCCGGATGCTAAGGTCATTACCGCTGGGGCCGGATTGGTCGCCGATGGCCAAAAGGTCCGGGTGATTGATCGCGCCTCTATTGGCCAAGCCAAATGAGCTTCAATCCCGCCACCTTCTTTGTGCGCCGCTGGCAATTTACGCTGGTGGCCTTCGCCCTGATGGTCCTTCTGGGCCTTAATGCCCTGACCAGCATCTCGCGGTCCGAAGATCCTCAGTTTCCCTTTCCTTTGGTGACGGTCAGGGCCGCCCTGCCCGGCGCGACCCCGACGGAGATGGAACAGCTCGTTGCTAAACCGCTGGAAGATGCGCTGAGCGGGCTGGATGACGTCAGTGAGATCCGGTCGACCAGCTTTGATGGCGGCACGGTGGTCATTGTCGAGTTCAATTGGGACGTCGAGCCGGACCGAAAATATGACGAGGTGATCCGCGAGGCCAATGCCCTGCGCCCCTCCTTGCCCCAAGGCCTTGCCGTGCTTGAGGTCCGCAAGGTCGGCACCAACGAGGTCTCGTTCTTCCAAGCGGCCCTGGTCAGTGATGTCTTGCCGATGAGGCGGCTGGAAAAGCTCGCCCACAGCCTGCGTGACAAGGTCAATGCCGTCCCCGGCGTCAAGGAGGCCCGCTATTGGGGCGCGCCCGACAGTCAGGTTCAGGTTGCCGTCGATTTGGCCAAGCTGGCGCAACTTCGCCTATCGCCCACCTCTGTGGCTGACGCCCTGCGCGGGGCTGGGGCCGAAGCGCCAATCGGTGCGGTCCATGCCGGGGATCGCCGTTTCAATGTCAAATCTGGCGGCGCCTTCAAGACCCTCGACGAGGTCGGCGCGGTGAATGTCGCCACCCTCAATGGTCAGGTAGTGCGGGTACGCGATGTGGCCGAGGTCAGTTGGGCGGAGGAAGAACCACAACATCTGACCCGCTTCAATGGCCACCGGGCCCTATTCATTACCGCCACCCAAAAGGACAATACCGACGTCACCGATATTACCGATGGCGTAAAGACGGTGCTGGATCAGTTCAAGGCCAGCCTGCCCCCCGGCGTACGTCTAGAGCCCGCCTTCTTTCAATCGGACAATGTCAAACACCGGCTACATAATCTCTATCGCGACTTTGCCATCGCCGTGGCCTTGGTGCTGCTCACCCTTTTGCCGCTCGGCTTTCGCGCTGGACTGGTGGTGATGATCTCGATCCCCCTGTCCTTGCTGATCGGGGTCATGGTGCTGAAGCTGTTCGGCTTTAACCTCAACCAACTCTCCATCGCCGGGTTCATTCTAGCCCTTGGCCTGCTGGTCGACGATTCCATCGTGGTCACGGAAAACATCGCCCGGCGGCTGCGCGAGGGTGAGGACCGGACCACCGCGGCGATCAATGGCACGGGCCAGATCGCCCTCGCCGTTGTCGGCTGCACCGCCTGTCTGATGCTGGCCTTCTTGCCGCTCATGGCCCTTCCAGGCGGAGCGGGAGCCTATACAAGGTCCTTGCCGGTGGCGGTGTTCTGTACGGTCGGGGCGTCCTTCATTGTCTCGCTGACCATCATCCCCTTCTTGGCCAGCCGGATGTTGCCCAAACATGAGGCCGCCGAGGGAAATCGCCTTTTACAAGCGGTCAATAACGGTATCCAGACCTTCTATCGGCCCATTTTGCATGAGGCCCTGGCTAAGCCTTGGCGCGCACTAGGCGTCATCATGGCCATCTGCCTGCTCAGCTTCCCGATGCTTAAGGCCATCGGATCGAGCCTCTTTCCACCAGCCGAAACGCCTCAGTTCCTCGTCCGGATCGAACTGCCTGATGGTGCGGTTCAGGCCCGCACAGATGAGGCGCTGAAATATGTCGAGGCCAAATTGGCCAAGGTGCCGGAAGTGGTCTGGTTTGCCTCCAATCTGGGACGCGGAAACCCACAGATCTTCTATAATGAGGGACAGGGTGCCAACAGCCCCTCCTATGCCGAGGTCTTTGTCGCGCTCAAGGCATGGCAACCGGGCAAGAGTGAAAAGGTCGTGGACGGTCTGCGCAAGGACTTCGCCCTCTATCCGGGCACACGCATCACACTCAAGACCTTTAGCAATGGCCCACCTATCGACGCCCCCATCGCGGTTCGGCTGAAGGGCGACGACTTGCTGGTTCTCAAGGCCTTGGCCGGACAGGTTGAAAAGGTGCTGAACGACACGCCAGGAACCCGCGACGTGATCAATCCGGTGCGCATTGACCGGACCGACCTCAATCTTGGCATTGATGCCGATAAGGCCGCCGCCCTTGGCATTCCGGCCGGGCTCGCGCGGCGCGTGGTCCGCATGGCCCTGTCCGGTGAGGATGCGGCAAGTTTCCGGGACGCAGACGGTGATGACTATGCCGTCAGGGTCCGCTTGCCGCTCAGCCAGACGGCGAGCGGCGGTCGCAGCGACCTGTCCGCGCTTGACCAGATCTATATTCCCTCCGCTCAAGGTCAGGCGACGCCGCTCTCGGCCATCGCCAGTCCTGTCCTCCAGTCCAGCCCCTCGATGGTTGATCGCTATCAAAAGGCCAGACAGGTCACGGTCGTCTCCTATACCCAGACCGGGGCCCTGACCTCTAAGGTCACGGCAGACGCGCTCAAGCGGATCGAAAAGCAAGTGCCCCTACCGCCCGGCTATAGCCTTTCGCTTGGCGGGGAGGCTGAAGCTCAATCAGAAAGCTTCTCCGGCCTTGGCGCGGCGATTACCATTGCGGTGCTGGGTATATTGGCGGTGCTGGTCCTCGAGTTTGGCCGGTTCCGCAGTGCCATCGTCGTGGCCGGGATCATTCCACTGGGCCTGTTTGGCGCCGTCACAGCCCTATGGCTGACCGGCAATTCCCTGTCCTTTACCGCAACCATCGGCATTATCGCCCTGATCGGTATCGAGATTAAGAACTCGATCCTGCTGGTCGATTTCACCGAGCAACTGCACCGAGAGGGCGTTGGACTGGCTGAGGCTATCGAAAAGGCCGGTGAGGTGAGGTTCTTGCCCGTACTCCTAACCTCAGTCACAGCCATTGGCGGTATCTTGCCGCTGGCCTTTGAGCGGTCGGGTCTCTATTCGCCGCTGGCCATTGCCATCATCGGGGGTCTGGTCTCATCAACCCTGCTGTCGCGGATCGCCACGCCGGTCATGTATTGGCTGGTGGCACGGGGCGACGAGCCTAAGACGGCGCTCGCCGCTTAGGTTGCCAAGGCCAGTAGCGGACGTTGCCGTGAGGCCCGAAGACCCGGGAAAATGCCGCCGATCAGGCCGATGATCAGGGCCAAGGTCACGGCCTGTGTGATGATGTCCGGCCCGATCTGGAGCCGGAAGGCCACTTGGGTAAAGCCTGCGCCA
>CAISGS010000424.1 GCA_903884915.1 uncultured Caulobacteraceae bacterium
CCGTTTCAAACAATCCCCGGTTTTCACAGGCCATTGGCCGTCCCCCTAAGGGTCTGGGGATAAGGCCGGGAAGGCGGTGGGAGCGGGCCTGTATCTTCCGGCTTCGAGTGGGGCTGTCCTGTTTCTGCCCTGCCCCAACCTTCACCCCAAATATTTCTATTTTTCTCTTAATAAGAAAAGGAAGAGGCCTTCGTGTGGGTGTGGGCTTGAGTCTGGCTAGGGAAATGGCTTTAAGGGAGCCATGAACCAGACCCTGACACCGACCGGCGCCGCCGGACCATCGACCCCAGCCTTGCTCAAGGTTCTTGCCGGTCAAAGCTTGGCCAAGCCACCGATCTGGTTCATGCGCCAGGCGGGTCGTTATTTGCCAGAATATCGCGCCCTTCGCGCGACGGCACCTGATTTCATATCCTTCTGTCTGGACCCGGAAAAGGCAGCCGAAGCGACCTTGCAGCCCATGCGCCGCTTTGCTTTCAGCGCCGCCATCGTCTTTGCCGATATTTTGTTGATCCCCGGAGCCTTGGGTCAGGATGTTCGCTTTGAAGTTGGGGAAGGCCCAAAGCTCGGGACCCTTCCACCCCTCCAGACGATGCGCGATCAGATTGAGGCCTCTACAGGGCGGCTATCGGCTGTTGGGGAGACCTTAAGCCGGGTGCGCGCAGCCTTGGAGCCAGAGCGGGCCCTGATCGGCTTTGCCGGCGCGCCCTGGACCGTGGCGACCTATATGATCGAAGGCGGCTCAAGCGACCGTACCGGCGCGCGGACCTATGCCTATACACACCCAGAAGCGCTCGATGGCTTAATAGACATCTTGGTTGAAGCGACCGCCCTTTATCTGATCATGCAGGCCAAGGCCGGGGCGCAGGTTCTAAAACTCTTTGAATCGTGGGCCGAAAACCTGCCGGAAGATCTCTTTGAGAGACTGGTCATTGGTCCCCATATGAGGATTATCGAGAAGGTGCGGGCCGCAGGGATCGATGCGCCCTTTATCGGCTTTCCAAAGGGCGCTGGGACCTTGGTGGCCAACTATGTTTCTAAGGTGCCGGTCCAGGCCGTGGCTATGGATGTTCAAGCCTCAGCAGCCTTCGGTCGCCAACTTCAGCACACGACGGCCATTCAAGGCGCGCTTGACCCCTTGCTTTTGCGCGCAGGTGGAGCGGCCCTTGATCGGCGTGTCGAAGAGATGTTGGTCCAATGGGGGCGCGGACCCTATATCTTCAATCTTGGCCACGGGATCTTGCCCGATACGCCTATCGCCCATGTCGAGCAGGTCTTGGCGCGGGTTGTTGGGTCTTAATAGCCGATTGGGGATTTGAGTGTGACCATGGATCAATCGACCAAGAAAATTGCCGTTGTCCTGTTTAATCTGGGCGGACCAGATGGGCCAAAGGCCGTGCAGCCCTTTTTGTATAATCTCTTTGCGGACAAGGCGATTATTGGCGCGCCAGCCGGTATCCGACAGGCCCTCGCCTTTATGATCTCGACCCTGCGCAAGAAGTCTGCGCAGGCCAATTACAACATTATGGGCGGTGGCTCTCCGATCATGCCGCAAACAACGGCTCAAGCCGAGGCCCTGAGCGCGGCCATGTCGAGCAAGGTCGATGGGGCTGAGGTGCAGCTGTTCATCGCCATGCGCTATTGGCACCCCTTTACCCACGAGGCGGCGAAGGCCGTGGCGGCCTATGGTCCAGATGAGATCATCCTTCTGCCGCTCTATCCGCAATTTTCGACGACAACGACAGGCTCGTCGGTCGGCGAATGGAACAGGGTCTATCGCGGTTCTGGACAGGCGCGGGAAATCTGCTGCTATCCGACCTTGGACGGGGTGGTTGAGGCCCATGCTCAGGCCATCGAGCGCGCCTATAGCGCCGCCGGGTCGCCAGCCGGGACCCGTTTGCTGTTTTCGGCCCACGGCCTGCCCGAAAAAATCATTGAGCAGGGCGATCCCTACCAATCGCAGATAGAGGCCACCGCGGCGGCGGTTGCGGCCCGGCTTGGCAAGGGTTGGGATTGGCAGATCTGTTACCAGAGCCGCGTTGGACCCCTAAAGTGGATTGGTCCCACGACGCCTGAGGCGATAGCGGCAGCGGCCGAGGCCGGTCTTGGCGTCGTTGTCACCCCGATCGCTTTTGTCTCTGAACATATTGAGACGCTGGTTGAGCTGGATCATGAATATGCCGAGCTGGCCCATGATCTTGGCTGTCCGCACTATATCCGGGTGCCAGCCTTGGGGACCGACCCGATCTTTATAGAGGCCCTGTCAGAGTTGGCGGTTGGCAGCCTAGGCCGGACCGGCACAGCCCCCTGCCAAGGCTGGTCTTGTGATGCCAAACACGTCAAATGTCCGCACCGCAAGACGGCGGCCTAGGGAGATCCTCGTGGCGCAACATTATGACCTTTTTCGTGGGCTTCACATCATTGCGGTGATCGCTTGGATGGCAGGCATGCTCTATCTGCCGCGTCTCTATGCCTATCACAGCGCCGCAACCCCCGGATCGGAGATGGACGAGACCTTTAAGGTCATGGAGCGCAAGCTTTTGCGCATCATCATGAACCCTTCCATGATCTTGACCTTCCTCTTTGGGGGCCTGCTGATCTGGGCCGACAGCGAAATACGCGGTTGGGCTTTCTTGGCTCAGCCCTGGATGGTCACCAAGCTTTGCGGCGTCGTCTTCTTGGCCGGATGGCATGGCTTTTTGGCCGCGGCCCGCAAGCGGTTCGAGAATGGCACCAATCAACGCTCAGGCAAGTTTTGGCGTATGACCAATGAATTGCCCTTCATCGCGGCGATCATCATGGTCATAGCGGTGACCACGGAATTTACCCACTTTTGACACTGAGCTTCTTGGGGCTGTTGGGCATTATCTTGACCTGACCGGCCTTATGTGGTTCGGCTAGTCACAGACGTGGTGCGCCACGTTCCCGCCTCTCACCGATGTCTTATCGCGGGTCCGCCTAAGGATCGCACCAAGGCCTATCGGTTCTCCCTTCGCGCCGCTTGGCGCAGTACATCACTGGTCTAAAGCACCGACAGCGGGGCTAAAGACGCGCGTGGCTGCTTGATCGTGGCCCGACAGACCTTGAGACTCTCAATGCAAGACGAACCTATGAACGATACCGATACCGATCAGATGATCGATACGACAGCGACCGATGGTCCATCCGTCGATGGCGACCTAGAGCCCACCGGCGGCGATGCGGCGACAGCCGTTGCCCAGATGGGCATCACGCGCATGTCGCTGATGGAACTCAAGCTCAAGTCCCCCAGCGACCTGTTGGCGCTAGC
>CAISGS010000425.1 GCA_903884915.1 uncultured Caulobacteraceae bacterium
AGGTTCAGGCCTACTATGCCAGCCTTGGCATTACGACCGCCCAAGAGGGGATCGCCAGCACGGGTGATACGGCCCTGTTGCAGGCTGCGGCCAGTCGCAAGGCCCTGATCCTCGATGTTGTCTCCTATGCCCGTTGGGATGGTCTGAAGGACCTAACCTGCGAGGGCGGCAAGCCGATGATCGTCCCCAATCAGGGGGAGCCCTTGGCTATAGGGGCCTATCAAAACCGCTTGCGCATCGGCGGGGTTAAGCTAACCGGGGATGGCTCGCCGCAGGGCAAGACCGCCTATCTCACCGCGCCCTATGTCCATCCACCCCACGGCTTACCGGACGACTATCGCGGCTATCCTGTTGCGACGACGGCCGCTGCGGATCAATGGTTTGCCGCTGGCGCACGATGCAAGGTCCAGGTCCTGTTCCATGCCAATGGTGATGCCGCTGCCGATTCTATGCTGGCCTCTGTGGCCAAGGCTGAGGCGCAATATGGCAAGAGCGATGTTCATCCCGTCATGATCCACGCCCAGATGATCCGCCATGATCAGGTGGACAAGATGGCTGAGCTTGGGATCATTCCGAGCTTCTTTACCGAGCACACCTTCTTTTGGGGCGACTGGCACATTAACGAGACGGTCGGCCAAAAGCGGGCCTTCGGCATGAGCCCCACCGGCTATGCCCTGTCCAAGGGGATGAAGTTCACCATCCATACTGACGCGCCGGTCCTGCCACCCAATCACCTGACGGCGATCTGGACGGCGGTGAACCGGGTCAGCCGTTCTGGCGTCGTGGTCGGCCCGGATGAGCGAATTTCGGTGATGGAGGCGATAAAGGCCGTGACCCTCAACGCGGCCTACCAATATGGTGAGCAGGCCCAGAAGGGCTCGATTACACCGGGCAAGCTGGCCGATCTGATCATCCTCGATCAGGACCCGCTCAAGGTCGCGCCGATGGCCATCAAGGATATCAAGGTCGTCGAAACGATCAAAGAGGGCCAAACGATCTTCAAGAGACCCTAGCGAAGGCCGCATGCCGCAGGGACAGGCTTTACCGCGCCTCATGTCGGGGGCACGATAGAGTCTGAACCAACCGCAATGAGGCCGAGTATCAACAATCGGCCACCGGTTCGTCGGGAGATGAAACATGTCGATTGATTTCGAAATTCCAGAAGATGCCAAGGCCGTTCGTGAGCGGGTCCGTCAGTGGGTCCACGATGAGTGTATTCCAGCCGAAGAACGCCTCGCAGCGGGCGCCGACTACAAGTCCCTATTGAAGGAACTGCGGGCCAAGGCGCGGGCCCAGGGTCTTTGGCTCCCCTTTATTCCGGTTGCCGATGGCGGCATGGGCCTAGGCCCTCTGGCCAATGCCCTGGTGCAGATGGAACTGGGTGAGAGCCATCTCGGTGCCCTGTCCATGAACAGCCAAGGTCCAGATGATGCGACCATGCTGACCCTTCTGGCCCACGGCACACCCTTCCAGAAGGAAAAGTACCTCAAGCCCCTGTTCAATGGCGACAAGCGGGTCTGCTATTCGATGACCGAAAAGGCTGCCGGTGCCGATGCGACCGGAATGCAGACCACGGCGGTCAAGGACGGCAAGGGCAACTATGTCCTCAATGGCGAAAAGTGGTTCTCGTCAGCGGCGACGGCGGCAGATATCGCCGTGGTCATGGCCCTGACCAATCCAGAGGCCCCGCGCCATCAGCGCTATTCGACCTTCATTGTTGAACTGCCCAATCCCGGCTATCGTATCATTCGCGATATTCCGACCATGGCCGCGCATGGCCCGCTGACCTCGATCATGGGCGGTGGCCACTCCGAGATCGAGATCAAGGATCTGGTCGTGCCTGAGGAAAACCTGCTCGGGGGCGAGGGCAATGGCTTCAATATGGGTCAGCACCGTCTGGCCTATGGGCGCCTGCGTCACGGCATGCACAATGTCG
>CAISGS010000426.1 GCA_903884915.1 uncultured Caulobacteraceae bacterium
CTCTGCAATGCCTCCCCCGCCGCCGATAGTGTTCCAGCCCTGATCGCCGCCAGAGCCACCTGCGTGATCGCAGGCCCTGATGGCACCCGCGAAGCCGCTGTTGAGACCATCGTCACAGGTCCCGGCCAGACCTCGCTGGCGGCGGGCGAGTTTATCATCGCTTTCAAGCTGCCGCCGCGCGGTCCAAAATCATCGGACGCCTATCTGCGCATGATCCCGCGCACCGAGATGGACATTGCTGTTGCTGGAGCCGCAGTCAGTCTGGCGCTCGATGCTGATGGGGTCTGCACATCGGCCTTTGTGGCTCTGGGCGCCGTGGCCCCGACTGCCTTGCTGGTTGCTGATGCGGGGCAAGCCTTGGTCGGCACCCGCCTAGAAGCATCAAACCTCACCCAAATGGAAGAGGCGGTTCGCGCCGCCTGCCAACCCATTAGCGATAAGCGCGGCACCGCCGACTATCGCACCAAGATCGCCGCCGTGCTGGCCCACCGTGCCGCCGTCATCGCTTGGAACAGAGCAAAGGAACAGGCATGAGCAAGCAACGCACCGCCGCCACCGTCAATGGCGACCCTGTCGAGTTCCTCAGCGATCCGGGTCAGACCCTCTTAGATGTCCTGCGCGACGAACTGCACCTGACCGGCTCCAAAGAGGGCTGCGGATCGGGCGATTGCGGGGCCTGCAGCGTGATCATGGATGGACGGCTGGTCTGTTCGTGCCTTGTGCTGGCCGCTGAGGTCGAAGGCTGCCGGGTTGAAACCATTGAGGGCCTTTCCACGGGCAGTACCCTACATCCCCTGCAGCAAAAGTTCCTCGACCATGCCGCCCTACAATGCGGGTTCTGCACCCCCGGCATCTTGATGGCCTCCAAGGCCCTGCTCGATGCCAATCCAGACCCCACCGAATCTGAGGCCCGCTATTGGCTGGCGGGAAATCTTTGTCGCTGCACCGGTTATGACAAGATCATCAAGGCCGTGCTCGATACCGCCGCCGAACTGAGACAGGATCGGAAAAGCGCATGAACAAGCCCGTAAAACCAGAAGATACCGGCGCTATTCTCAAGGTCGTTGGCACCCGTCCCATCCGCCCCGATGGAGTGGAAAAGGTCACGGGCCGGGCTGCTTACGGCGCCGATCTGCACCTGCCCGGCATGTTGATCGGCAAGGTCAAGCGCAGCCCCCATGCCCATGCCCGCATCATCTCGATCGACACCCGCAAGGCCCTCGCCCTGCCCGGCGTCAAGGCGGTGATGACCAGTGCCGACATGCCTGATCTGGCTGCAGAACATTACGAGGCCGGGGAAAGTGCCTCCAACCTTAAGGACCTGTCGGCCAATGTCATGGCCAGAGGCAAGGTGCTCTATCACGGCCATGCCGTCGCTGCCGTCGCCGCGACCTCAAATGCCATTGCCGATCAGGCGCTGGATCTGATCGACATTGTCTATGAGACCCTGCCCCACGTGATCGATGTCGAAGAGGCCATGGCCCCTGACGCGCCGATCCTGCACGATCATATGTTCACGGCTGGCCTTGGCGAGACCCCCACCAATGCTAGCAATATTGCCACCAAGCACCGTCTCGACCGAGGCGATCTGGCCGCAGGCTTTGCCAGCGCCGATGTGATTGTCGAGACCCGCTATAGCAGCGCCGCCGTTCACCAAGGCTATATCGAGCCCCATGCCTGCGTCGCCAGCTATGCCGCTGATGGCCAGACCCAGGTCTGGAGCAGCAGTCAGGGCCATTTCGTGATCCGGGGCCTGTGCGCCAAGTTGCTCAAACTGCGGTTCTCGGATGTACGGGTCATTCCCGCCGAGATTGGCGGCGGTTTTGGCGGCAAGACAACGGTCTATCTAGAACCCTTAGCGCTGGTGCTGTCGCAAAAGAGCGGCCATCCGGTCAAGATGGTCATGACCCGCGAAGAGGTGTTTCGCGCCACAGGTCCGACCTCGGCCTCGGTCGTCACGGTCAAGATGGGGGCCAAGACCGACGGCACCATCACCGCCGCTCAGGTCGATCTGAAGTTCCAAGCCGGAGCCTTTGCAGGTTCGCCCGTCGGGGCCGCCGTCATGACCTCTCTGGCCTGCTATGATGTGGCCAATTTCGAGGTCACCGGTTGGGATGTGGTGACCAACAGTCCCAAGGTCGCCGCCTACCGCGCACCCGGCGCGCCCAACGCTGCCCTTGGCGTGGAATGTGCCGTCGATGAGCTGGCTGAAAAGCTGGGCATGGACCCCATGGCCATTCGCGAAAAGAACGCCGTGCGTGATGGCGTCCGTGCCCCCTATGGCCCGGTCTATAAGAATATCGGCTATGTTGAGACGCTGGAGGCCATCAAGTCTCACCCCCATATGGCCATCCCCCTTGGTCCCAACCAAGGGCGCGGCATTGCGGCGGGCTTCTGGTTCAATATTGGCGGTGAATCCACCGTCAATGTCAGCATCAATGAGGACGGCACCGCCATCGTCTCGACCGGCAGCCCCGATATTGGCGGCTCGCGCGCCTCGATGGCCATGATGGCCGCTGAGGTTCTGGGCATTGGCGTCGAGCAGGTTCGACCCATCGTCGCAGATACGGCCTCGATCGGCTTTTCCACCGTCACAGGCGGAAGCCGCACGACCTTTGCCACCGGCATGGCCGTAGTTCAGGCCGCTGAAAAGCTGGTCATAGACCTCAAGCGCCGCGCGGCTGAGACCTGGGGCGTTGAGATCGATCAGGTGGTTTGGCAAGAGGGCGCGGCCCATTGTCTACAGGCCGGTAAGGCCCCCAAGGGTTCCTTGACCCTAGCTGCCTTGGCCGGATCGGCGGGCAAGACGGGCGGACCCATTGCCACGGTCGTGGCCTTAAACGCGCAAGGCGCTGGCCCCGGCTTTGGCGTCCATGTCTGTGACGTCGAGGTTGATCCCGAAACCGGTCAAGTTACCGTCCTGCGCTACACCGCCGCCCAAGATGTCGGCAAGGCGATCCATCCCGCCTATGTCGAGGGCCAGATTCAAGGCGGCGTCGCCCAAGGCATCGGCTGGGCGCTGAACGAGGAATATGTCTTCAGCACCGGCGGCATCATGGAAAATGCCGGGTTCCTCGACTACCGGGTGCCTGTGGCCTCTGACCTGCCGATGATCGACGCGATCATGGTCGAGGTGCCAAACCCCGCCCACCCCTATGGAGCCAAGGGTGTGGGCGAAGTGCCTATCGTGCCGCCGCTCGCCGCCCTCGCCATCGCAGTTCGTCACGCCACTGGCGTACGGATGCACGACCTGCCCCTGTCGCCCTCCAAGATCAGGGCGGCGATCGACGCTAACGCGCGCTAGGCCATGGCTCTGGTCATTGTCGACTATGCAGACTGCCGGGCCCTCACCGGCGGTCTGCGCTCGTTCGAGGTCGAGGCCTCAACCGTGCGCGACCTCTTGCACCAGATCGAAGCGCGCTTCCCCGGCCTCGGCGACCTGATCGACCAACGCATGGCCATCGCCATAGACGGCGCCATCACGCAAGACGCGCACGGCGCTGCCCTAGAGCACGATAGCGAAGTGGTCTTGTTGCCGAAGATCGGAGGGGGCTAGCTCCAAGGCTGCGGCTCTCCACTAGTGAGAGGTCGCCAAAGCCCACAAATTGCACACAAAATATATTGTTGCTAACCATGGGCACAGCGATGGAATTGCTGGCCGTCTGGCGGATCAACCGCAGCGGCAGACCTTGGGAGAGGGAACACTATGTCAACGCAAGAGCACCTCAAGACAACCGCGGCTCTGAAGCTCGATCGACGCAGTCTGATGACGGCGGCCCTGGCTGGCGGCTTGGTGGCTAGCTCGGCAACGTCGGCTGACGCCGCTCAGGCTAAGACCTCCAAGGCCGCAGGCCCCGACCCTTTCCGAGGCTCTGATGACTTGGCCGTTGCCAAGACCGAAGCGGGCCGGGTTCGCGGCTATATCCACAATTCAATCTTGACCTTCAAGGGCATACCTTATGGCGCGGATACCGGGGGAGCTGCGCGCTTCTTGCCCGCACAAAAGCCAAAGCCTTGGGCTGGTTTGCGCAGTGCCATGCAATATGGCCCCGTCAGCCCCCAACCTGATCGTGACGGCTGGAAGAATGACGAAGAGGCTTGGATGTTCGCTTGGAACGACGGCATCCAAGGCGAGGACTGCCTACGGACCAATGTCTGGACCCCGGGCCTAGATGGCAAGAAGCGTCCGGTCATGGTCTGGATCCATGGCGGCGGTCACTATGCGGGGTCTGGTCAAGAGCAGCCCGGCTATGACGGCGAAAATCTCGCCCGCACCGGCGACGTGGTGGTGGTCTCGTTGAACCATCGCCTCGGTGCCATGGGCTATATCGACTTCTCGCGCTTTGGGCCGGAATATAAGGCCTCAGCAAATATTGGCATGCAAGATATTGTCCTAGCTCTAGAGTGGGTGCGAGACAATATCGCCAATTTCGGCGGCGACCCTGGGTGCGTGACGATCATGGGCCAGAGCGGTGGCGGCGCAAAGGTCAGTACACTGATGGTCATGCCTAAGGCGGCAGGCCTATTCCACCGTGCTGTCGTTCAGAGCGGATCGTCGCACTTGATTGGCGTGCCATCCGACGCCAATCGTTTGACCGATCAGGTCTTGGTCGAACTGGGTGCAGCGGGCTCCTCGATGGAAGCCATAAAGGCCCTGCCTTACAAGGATCTGGTTCAGGCCGCGATCCGAGCACAAGCCAAACTACGCAAGCCCGGACAGACCAATGCCATAAGCGCCCGTGGCCCTCGGGCCGGAGACTTCGTACCCATCGTCGATGGCGAGATCGTGGTTCGCCATCCCTTTGAAAAGGACGCGCCACCCGTGATGAAACCAATTCCGATGATGGTCGGAACGGTGCTGAACGAGCAGGTCCATGCCCTCAACCATCCAGAATATGAACGGATGACCGAGGAAGAGGCGAAGGCCAATCTCGTAAAGATCTATGGTGCCCCTTCCGAAGGCATCTTTGCGGCTGTTCGCCGTCGAAATCCCAAGATGAAGCCCTTCGACGTCTATTCGATTTGCTGCGCAGGTTCGGCGCGGGCGCGGGCCCAATATCAGGCAAAGATGAAATCGGCCCAAGGCGGGGCCCCGGCCTTCCTCTTTTGGTTCACTTGGCAAACCCCCGTTTTGGATGGCCGGCCACGGGCCTTCCACTGTTCGGAAATCGCCTTTGCCTTCAACAATACCGATGTCGCCGGCAGCTTGACGGGCGGCAGTGCAAGGGCACGTAAGCTCGGTCACGCCATGAGCCAAGCCTGGATCAACTTCGCCCGCCATGGCAATCCCAACCACGCAGACCTGCCCAAATGGCCCGCCTATTCAGCAGCGCAACCAGCAACCATGATCTTTGATGATGCCTGCCAAGTCCAGATCGCTCCCGACCGTGAAGAACAGGCGCTGATTGGCGCTGCATTGGGTATTCCAGCTTAAGGATTCAGGACAAAGGGACCGCAGCCTATAGGTTGCGGTCCTTCCGGTGCCCTTAGGTAGAGCTTTGGGGGCTTCTCTTAGAGGCAGATGCCCCTCGCAGCGAGGGACAGGCGGGGGGTAATCCCCCCCACCCTTAGCTAATGATAAAATCCTTCGGGTCCGGCTTCAGTGTCGCGGTCCAATAGTCGATCAGGCGGAAGGGCCAGTTTTGGCTGACGCGGCCAGAGGCGTTCTTGTACCAGCTGGATACCTGAGGCACGCCCCAAGCCATACCCGCATTGGCTTCATCGACCTTCTCATTGAAGGCGTCATGGACATCCTTCTTGGCCTCAAGGGCCGACTTTCCGGTCTTGGCCAGAAGCTCAATCGCACCAACAATGTAACGCACGCTGCATTCACTAAAGAAGATGATGCTGCCATTGACGACGATGTTGGTATTGGGACCATAGACGATAAACAGGTTGGGGAAGTTTGGCACGGTCATGCCCAGATAGGCCCGCGCATCGCCCGCCCACTGGTCGTGCAACTCAACGCCGCCGCGCCCAACGATCTTGAAGGTGCGCAGGAAGTCACTGGCCTCAAAGCCGGTGCCATAGATGATGACATCGGCCTTGTGCTCAACACCGTCCGTCGTCACAACGCCGGTCTTGGTGATCTCTTGGATACCTTCGGTGACCAGATGGACATTGTCGCGGCGCAGGGCCCCGATCCAAACGCCATTGTCACGAACCGA
>CAISGS010000427.1 GCA_903884915.1 uncultured Caulobacteraceae bacterium
ACGAACATCTGGAACAGCTACCGCACGCACCTAGACGATGAAAAGTGGCAGGCCGCTTACGAAAAGGACCTACTGCCGTTTGAAAAGATCGCGCAGCCGCGGATCTTTGATGTGACCCTCGATGTGGATATTCACCCCCATCAGCATCGCTTGGTGACCAATGGCGTCTATCGGTTCGAAAACCGCACAAATGCGCCTTTGCGTGAAATGCATGTGCAGTTTAATCGCGACCTTAAGGTCGATGCGCTCGCCATTGAGGGCGCTCGGCCCAAAAAGACCTACGATCAGTACAATTATCGCATTTTTAGCTTCGACACACCCCTTCAGCCCGGTGAAAGACGAAGCCTTTCCTTCACAACCACCTTGGAGCAAAAGGGTTTTAAAAATAGCGGTGTGGAGACCAGCCTTGTCGACAATGGCACCTTCATTAATGACCAGGAAATAGCGCCGGGGTTTGGGGTGAGCCGCGCGCCGCTCCTAAGCGATCGCAGCAAACGCCGAAAATATGGTCTGCCTTCTGAGTTGCGGATGGCAAAGCTCGGCGATGGCCCGTCGCGGGCCTATCATTACCTGCGCCACGACTCCGATTGGGTCCAAGCCGATATCACGGTCACGACCGATGCCGACCAAACCCCCATTGCGCCCGGCTATCGGGTGTCGGAGAAGCTATCTGCGGGTCGGCGCACGGTTCGGTTTAAGACCGAAGCTCCCATCTTGCAATTTTTCTCGATCCAATCGGCGCGCTATCAGGTCAAGTCGCAAACCTATCGGGGCGTCGATCTGGCGATCTATTATGATGCGCAACATCCGTGGAACATTGATCGGATGATGCAGGCCATGAGGCTGTCGCTGGACTATTATCAGGCCCAGTTCGGTCCCTATCAGTTTCGACAGGCGCGGATCTTGGAATTTCCGGACTATGCCCAGTTCGCGCAGTCCTTTGCCAACACTATTCCCTATTCCGAGGGCCTAGGGTTTATTGCCAACTATAAGGACCCCGAAAAGATTGACCTCGTCACCTATGTGACCGCCCACGAGTTAGCGCATCAATGGTGGGCCCATCAGATCATTGGCGCGGATCAACAGGGCTCAACGGTTCTGTCCGAAACCTTGGCGCAATATTCCGCCCTGATGGTCATGGAAAAACTCTATGGCCCTGAGAAGATCCGCAAGTTCCTCAAATATGAGCTCGACAACTACCTGCGCAGCCGCGGCTCCGAGGCCATTGAAGAACTGCCTTTGATCCGCGTGGAAAACCAGCCCTATATTCATTATCGCAAGGGCGCTCTGGTCATGTACCGCCTAAAGGATGAGATCGGTGAGGCGGCCATCAACCGTGCCCTTCGCACGCTTTTGGCCAAATATGCCTTCAAGGCTGCGCCCTATCCGATATCGCTTGATCTTGTGGCCGCTCTGCGGGCTGAGGCTCCCGCAGACAAACAAGGTCTGATTACCGACCTGTTTGAGAAGATCATTGTCTATGACATCAAGACCACCAAGGCCGTCGCCACCAAGCGCAAGGACGGCCAGTATGACCTGACCCTAACGGTCGACGCCAAAAAGCTGACTGCCGATGGGCAGGGTAAGGAAACAGCGGTTCCCATGGCCGAGGCTGTGGATGTCGGCCTCTTTACGGTCAAGCCTGAGGC
>CAISGS010000428.1 GCA_903884915.1 uncultured Caulobacteraceae bacterium
CGATGGCTTCTTCATAGCCCTGTTTGAAAGGCGCCCATGACCCAGACGACTGCTTCCATCGCCGCCCCCGCAGGCACGGGCCACCAGCGCGTGCTGATCGTCGATTTTGGTAGCCAGGTCACGCAACTGATCGCGCGCCGCGTGCGCGAGAGCGGCGTCTATTGCGAAATCCATCCCTATGACAAGGTCGAGGCCATCCTCGATAGCTATGCCCCCAAGGCCATCATCCTGTCGGGCGGTCCGGCCAGCGTTACCGACTATGAGAGCCCTAGCGCGCCGCAGCGCCTGTTCGACATGGGCGTTCCGGTACTGGGCATCTGCTATGGCGAGCAGGCCCTCTGCGCCCAGCTTGGCGGCGCCGTCGAGAGCGGCCATCACGGCGAATTTGGCCGTGCTGAGATCGACATCATCAAGCCTAGCCCCCTGTTTGCTGGCCTCAGTGCCCGCGAGACCGTGTGGATGAGCCACGGCGACCGCGTCACCGCCATTCCGCCTGGCTTTGAGGTCATCGCCACGTCCGAAGGCTCGCCCTATGCGGCCATCGCCGACGAGACCCGCCGCTTCTATGGCGTGCAGTTCCATGCCGAGGTGGCCCATACCCCCAACGGGGCAAAGATCTTGCGCAACTTCACCCATGGGATTGCAGGCCTCTCGGGCGACTGGACCATGGCCTCGTTCCGCCGCGAAATGGTCGAGAAGATTCGGGCCCAAGTTGGTGACGGCAAGGTGATCTGCGGCCTGTCCGGCGGCGTTGACAGCTCCGTCGCCGCCGTACTGATCCACGAGGCCATTGGCGAGCAACTGACCTGCGTCTTCGTCGATACGGGCCTTCTGCGCCACAACGAGGCCGAGCAGGTGGTGGCCCTGTTCAACGAGCACTACAAGATCCCCCTGATCCATGTGAATGCCAAGGACACCTTCTTGGGGCAATTGGCCGGGGTCAGCGACCCAGAGGTCAAGCGCAAGACAATTGGCCGTCTGTTCATCGAGATTTTCGACGCCGAGGCCGCCAAGATCGACGGCGCGGCCTTCCTCGCTCAAGGCACGCTCTATCCCGACGTGATCGAGAGCGTTTCGGCGCGCGGCGGCCCTTCGGCGGTGATCAAGAGCCATCATAATGTCGGCGGCCTGCCGGACTTTATGAAGCTCAAACTGGTCGAGCCCCTGCGCGAACTCTTCAAGGACGAAGTGCGGGTTCTGGGCGTCGAGCTGGGCCTCGCCCCGGCCTTTGTGGATCGTCACCCGTTCCCCGGACCGGGTCTGGCCATCCGCATCCCCGGCGAAATCACGCCCCAGAAGGTCGCCACCCTGCAACAGGCCGACGCCATCTATCTGGAAGAGATCCGCAAGGCGGGCCTCTATGACAAGATCTGGCAAGCCTTTGCCGTGCTCTTGCCCGTCAAGACCGTCGGCGTCATGGGCGATGCGCGCACCTATGAGGACGTGCTAGCCCTGCGCGCCGTCACCTCGACCGACGGCATGACCGCCGACTTCTTCGAATTCCCTTGGGAGGTCCTAGGCCGCTGCGCCACGCGGATCATCAACGAGGTCCGAGGCGTCAACCGCGTGGTCTATGACGTGACCAGCAAGCCGCCGGGCACGATTGAGTGGGAATAGGGCCTATGATCGATGCCGACACCGCCGTTCGCATGGCCGAGCTTGAATCCCGCCTCGCCGAGCAGGATCGCATGATCGCCGATCTGAACGAGATGGTGATTGCCCAGTGGCGCAAGATCGACAATCTAGAACGCAAGTTCGGCGAGCTTCGTGACGAGATGGACACAGCCGCTCTGACGAGGGCTGGCGCGACGGACACACCGCCGCCGCACTATTGACGCTGCGCCCATACGAGGACGCTGGGGACGATTGGGTGGGCATGACTTGAGGATAAAGCTTCTCAGACCCCCGTGTCGTGGAGGATGATCCCTTAACGATCAAAGCGATTCTGGGGGCGGAAATGTCGGGTATGGAAATTCTAAAGCCAGTGGTTGCGCTGGCGATCTGGACCATGGTGATGTGGCTGTGGATGTATGTCACGCGCATCCCGGCGGTTGGCGCGCTGCCCAAGTCTGATGAGGCCAATGCCGATATAGGTTGGACGGGTGCCAAGCTAGAGGGACTGCTCCCGCCCTCCGTTCAGTGGAAAGCCCACAACTATAATCACCTCCATGAAGCACCGACAGTGTTCTACGCGGTGTGTCTGGTCCTGGCCCTGATTCATCAAGGCAGCGGCGTCAACCTGATGATCGCATGGGCCTATGTGGCCCTGCGCGTGATCCATTCGATCTTCCACGCGACCGTGAACAGGGTCATGCCTCGCTTTGCGCTATTTGCCCTGTCGAGCCTGGCCCTGATCATGCTGATTGCCCATGCCGCAATCGCGGTCTTTAGCGGCGCGGTCTGAATCGGTTTCGATATTCGTCGCTGATGATGGGGTGGATCCTGTTGCCAGATGTGTTGGGCTATCTCGGTACTCGATCCGCCCGCCAGCGGTGATTGAGCCCGAGCACGGGCTGGGCCGCGCGGCCTCAGTTCGCCCTTGCATTCCAAGAGGTTCGTCCAGCACTGTGTCTACAAAGGCCGCCAAGACGGCCGAACCCTTGGGCTGGAGACGAGATCATGTCCTTTGTTACGACCGCGCGGCACGGCGGGGCCTTGGTGATTGGCTATAATAATCCCGGCGCTGGGACCCTGACGGCAGCGGGGACGTCGCAGCTTTTGGTGGCCTTGCGGGCGGGCGTGGCCGACGAGACGGTGCGCTGCATCATCTATACGGGCGGGCGGCCAGACATCTTCATCCGTCACTATGATGTGGGGGAGTTGGTGGTGATGAGCGATGTGGTCAAGGGCGATGCCCCGCCACCGCCGCCGCCTGCTGAGGATGATGGCGGCTATTATGCGCTGGTCGATATTACCGCGTCGGCACCCAAGCCGGTGATCGCGGCGATCAATGGCCTGTGTATGGGCGGCGGTTTTGAGCTGGCTCTGGCCTGTGATCTGCGCATTGCGGGGACATCGGTCGAGGCCATCGGCTTGCCAGAGACCCGCGTGGGCATCTTTCCCGGCGGCGGCGGAACCCAGCGATTGCCGCGCATCATCGGCGAGGCCAAGGCGCTGGAAATGATCCTGCGCGGCTTGGTGGTCACGGGGCCTCAGGCGGCGGCGCAAGGCTTGGTCCATGAGGTGGTTGATGATCCCTTGGCGCGGGCACTGGAAATCGCTGCCGAGTTTGAGTCTCGGCCCGCTGAAGGGATTGCCGAGGCCAAGCGCCTGACCCGCTCGGCCCTGACCCGGCCCTTTGCCGAGGGCACTGCCGATGAGCGCCGCTCCTTTATGGAACTGTTGAAGGTGCCGTCTTCTGGGGCCAGCATGAAGGCGTCGCTCGATGCGGAAATGCCGATTGAGCGGGCCTAGTCTGGCTTGACCCTTGGGTATGGAAGCCTTTTAAGGCGTTTATGACCCAAGCCCCTCCGCGCCCCAACCTATCCATCCGCCTTGCGGTGGCGGACGATATGCCCGCCCTAACGGCGCTGATGAACCGTGCCATTGGCGAGCTGCTCAAGCCCTTTTTGACGCCAGAGCAGGTGCGGGGGTCCTATGAGATCATGGGGCTGGACACGCAGTTGATCGCGGATGGAACCTATTTCGTGGTTGAGGACGAGGCCGGGACGATTGGCGGCTGCGGCGGCTGGTCTAGGCGCGCGACCCTGTTTGGCGGTGATCATTCGGCGGGCCGCGACGCCGCCTTGCTCGACCCACAAAGGGACGCGGCAAGGGTGCGGGCCATGTATACCCACCCCAACTTTACCCGGCTTGGGATCGGGCGACTGGTGCTGGGCACCTGCGAGGCGGCGGCGCGGGCCGAGGGGTTCAAGACTTTCGAACTGGCCGCGACCATGGGCGGTGAGCCGCTCTACCGCGCCTGTGGCTATGACGAGATTGAACCCTTTACGGCCATGACGTCGGGCGGGGTTGTTCCGTTGATCCGGATGGGGAAGGGGCTTTAAGAGCCTAGGTTTAGAAAAAAGGCCCTCACCCAACCCTCTCCCA